>DAIDID010000011.1 GCA_027459545.1 Candidatus Parcubacteria bacterium
ATAGATATATACAACTTTCCGATTTCCAAAGGCCAGACTCCAAATCAGGTGATGCTTTCTCAATCCTATTTTGATTCTTCAAATACGGTCGCAACTTCTACAAACGAATTTAAAACTCTTACTGATGGCAAAAATACATTTTATAAAATAGATCTAGGAAAAACGAATACTTCCATACACAGCGCTTATTATTTATTTGCACCAAATTCTGTGCTCCGTTTTGATATTACAGAAAACGGCATTCCGAATTCAGCAACCGTAGATTCAAATACTCTCCCTCAACATCGACTACTCGAGCATATGCTCGCAACACTTGAAATTTCAGAATGATGACTGACTTGATTGAGAGTCTGGTATACTAAAGTTTATTAGCACATTCTAAAAATCTTGTATGAATGAAACTGTACTCCATGCGCTTATTCGAGCCTCTCGCTCTGTTCGTTATACTGCAACCGCAGCGCTCGCTTCGCTCGCGCTCTTTCTCCTGCTAGAAACTGCATCTGCCGCTCAAGCAATTTTTAACTACACGACGGTATCTCCAGATACCATTACTGTATCTGGAGAAGGAACTGCTACTGCTGCTCCTGACACTGCAACCATTTCTTTCGGAGCAACTGCGACTGCAGACACTGTAGAAACTGCACAAACACAAGTAGCAACAGCAATTAATGCTGGTCTTGCCGTCGTAAAGGCTAATGGAGTTGCAGAAAGTGACATCACCACTGACTCTTTCTCTGTTTCTCCTCACTACTCAAACACCTGTACACCAGATATTCAGTCCACCACAGCAACTTCAGTAGGGGTTAGGAGTATGATTGCACTTCCTTCAAACAGTTCTCCGAGTGTGAGTTCCGCTGTGTGTGCTACTTCAGACTCTGTAGTCACAGGATATGATGTTTCAGAGGACGTGAGCGTAAAAATCACCGACTTAACAAAAGTGTCTGCTGTTTTAACCGGACTTGCTAAAGCAAAAGTTACAAACATAACGGGACCAAACTTCATCCTTGGCAATCCTCAAACAGTTGAAGCTCAGGCGCGAGGTATTGCAATTGGTAAAGCTCAGCAAGAAGCACAAACGCTCGCAGATCAGCTTCATGTGCGGCTAGGTAAGGTGGTGAGTTATTCAAGCAATAACACCACAGGCTCACCCATTCGGATGATGGCTGCAAGCGAAGCAGCTCCTGCAAATACCGGTGTATCAGTGCCAGTCGGACAAAATACCTACAACGAAAATGTGTCGATTACCTACGAAATTCACTAGTCTGCATAGGAAGCAGACCGCTTTGCATGACATTGACAGGCATTTTGGGCGTAGTATTATACAAGTAAATAAAAGAGACCTGCGGGTCTTTTTTAATTGATTCGATACCCACCTGCAGTTTTACCTTACTAGCTTACGAAGAAATTATGAAAGCACTCACCAGCTATCTCCAGAATGTCAGAGCGGAACTACGGCATGTGGTGTGGCCAACGCCGCGCCGAGCTGTTACGGATGTCATCGCAATAGTGCTGATTTCTGCGATAGTTGCGCTTATAATAACCGGACTTGACTACGTCTTTACGGGAGCAGTGAGCTACATACTTTCAAACGGTATTTAATTTTCCATTTACTCATTTATTTACTATGGAAACACGAACCACACCTGAGTTTAGCGATGATGCACTAAATACCGAACCGCGCTGGTATACAATTCATACCTATGCAGGGTATGAAAATGCCGTTGAACGAAACTTAAAGCAGCGCATTGAATCACTCGGAATGGAAAACAAAATCTTTTCAGTAATCGTTCCTACGGAGAAAAAAATTCGAGTGAAAGGAGGGAAGCGAGTAGTAGAAGAAGAGAAAATTTATCCAGGATATATCCTTGTGCGTATGATTGTGGATGAAGACTCGTGGTTTGTGGTACGAAATACCCCTCGTGTGACTGGCTTTGTAGGAGCAGGAGTAACTCCCGTACCCATGGAAGAAAAAGAAGTAGAGACACTCATGAAGCGCATGGGACAAGAAGCACCAAAGCATAGAATCGATCTCGTAAAAGAAGATCCCGTAGTAATTATGGATGGACCGTTTAAAGACCTTGAAGGAAAAATTGGTGAAATAGATGAAGATCGTGGAAAAGTAAAAGTACTTGTAGCGATGTTTGGTCGCGAAACGCCCGTAGAGCTTGATTTCTTGCAAATACGCAAGCTTTAACGTACAGTCAACATACAACTAATTTATGGCAAAAGTAGTAAAAAAAATTAAACTTCAGATTCCAGCAGGGAAAGCAACTCCAGCACCTCCAATAGGTACCGTGCTAGGGCCTGCAGGTGTGAATATTGGTGATTTCGTTAATAAATTTAACGAGCAGACACGAGACCGCGCGGGGAGCATTATTCCTGTCGACATGACAGTGTATGATGACAGAAGCTTTACCTTCGTACTTAAGACTTCACCAACTCCTCGTCTTATTCTCAAAGCGCTTGGCATAGAAAAAGGCTCAGGAAAGGCAGGATCAAAGAAAGCGGGCTCACTTACTCGTGAGCAGGTGAAAGCTATAGCAGAAGAAAAGATGGTAGATATGAACGCAGGCTCACTCGAAGCTGCTATGCGACTCGTGGAAGGTACTTGTGTGTCTATGGGAGTGGAGGTGAAATAGGAAATAAAGACAAGAGGGATTTTAGGAAAGAGAAAGCGGCGGCCACTTTGTGGCCGCCGCTTTCTCTTTCCATATGAAGTGTGGTAGTTTACAAAGCGGAGCTTTTTCAAATGAGGGGATGAAATGCCGCTAAAAACACGGAATGCTTTTCTGTCATCGTGCAAAACAATGGAGCTCGTTAAGCTCTTAATAAATGACCTAAGACACATATATGTTTTAAACGGTTATTCTGATCGAAGCTATCGCTTCAGGCTGCTAGAAGTTCAGAGAAGACTTCTCAAGGACGTACATCCAAGTGTGAGCGAGCTGCTATATACTTCAGAGGAGATGTCTCTGGAGATAGCAGCAAGACAGAAACCAGAACTGCCTTTGAGGATACGATCCATATTTCGTCTCGATGAAATATCGACGGAGAATTATATTGCTCTTTGTGTGGAATTTTTGCTTGATATGCATCGAGAGTTCTCACGGGGAAAACCTACTCATGAGGAGCAAGTATTGAGTTTGGTCTCCGTTCTTTTAGCGGCAGAAGATCGATTTGATCGATCTATCATTACCCACCAATTTACGCCAGAAGAGCTCATCATTCACGGAATTGAGCGTGAAAAAATAAATAATCAAACTCTTTCTGGCTGGCTTGGGAGCTTTCTTTAGCAAATGAGCTGCAAAAGGCCTCGGGTGCTGCACCCGGGGCTTTTCCTTTAGACACAGAGAATTCAAGTAGTAATTGCGAGAATATCTTTTGTGCGCTAGTCTCGATAGTGGGTTTGTACAATTCAAACACAGCTTTCAGTGGAACAAAGCAAAAGGGGACGTACATGACACTCATGTGTAATAAAAATGTGCTCCGCGTCGACTTCAATGGGCCGCTTGCGGACATGAAAGAGGCGACAAGGACTGCACTTGAAATAGTTACAGAGTTAATAATTCCACCCGAGCAATTCGTAGGGGGTAAATCAAAAATTCTGAATAGAAAAACACTCTTTTCTCCAAGAGATCTCGGACCACGTAGGCGTATTACCGAACAAGACTGGGAACGAGCCAAAAGCTATATATATGACGGACATCATTTCTCTTCTCACGTCCAGCCGCGCAGTGGCGTACGCGAATTGTTACTCAGCTTGAGTGCTACTGGATGGGAAGTGCACGTCGTTACGAGCTGCCGGGGAATGACTAGAAGCAGACTATGGAAATGGATATATTTTCATAGTATGCCCGTGGTCTCAGTGAGTAAGTCAAAAGACAAATTTCCGCATTATTCCCAAGGCGGAGTTGCTCTTGACGATGAATTTCGCCATCTGCTGCCACTTGTCGACGTGGAAGAGGTGACTCCAATACTCATTCTCGATGACACAAAGCACTCCGAAGGGGAGATCGTAAAAATCAAAGAATTAAAAGGCCAAAATAAACTCCTCGTGGTACAGGAAGTCTCAGAAGCAATTGAACTATTACTCGCCGCTTAGTTTGGAAGGTATTGTGCCAGGCTACGTTGCACAGAAAGCTCCGGGTTTCGTCCCGGGGCTTTTTTTAGAATTCTTAAGCTCGTATGAATTTGAAATTTTCAGATGTGTTACTAATAGCGCAGACAAAATGCATTGGCATATCCCAGGATTCTCGAAGTAGCGGAGTTTCTGAAAGTTGCTCTAGATAGCAAAAACCAATTCGAATCCAGGTATCTGGTACTGCACTTAAAAAACGATCATACCAGCCCCCACCTCTTCCGTGTCGTGTGCCAGTAGTATCAAATTTTTTTCCAGGTACGAAAAGTATAGGAGAGAGATCTGTAAAAAGGGTTTTTGCTTTTTCTGCTTCTACAAAAGGATCGAGTGATCTGTCTGGATGTATTAGGTGGACGCGTGTAATTTTTGAAATAGGAACGTATTTTCCAGGATCCACCTCTCCTAAAAGTGGATGGTATGTAATAACTCCAGAACCTGCTATTTTTTCGATTCTCCTTTTGATTTCTTCGAAGGATTCTTGTGCCATGCTTGTTTCTTTTTAATATCTCGATCTGCCCAAAGTCTAGGAAGCATCATTTCAGGCTTCCAGTCTTTCTGAAGTTGTTTTAAATCAGTACTTGTTTGGTATTTCCCTCCGCTCGCGTAGTCATTTTCTAGAATGTCTCCAGTTTCAAAGAAAACAATTTGAGCAATTCTTCTTCCAACCACTAGGGGAATAATGTAGTTTTTAGAATTATTGGTAATTTCCATCGTCCAGCGATTGGTATAACCAACATCTCCCCAACCAGCACACTTACAAACTTCTATGAAGTTACGGCCTGTAGACGAGCGTGCCTTCATCATCGTCGTAATGTGATTTCTTCCACCGATGTACTCTATAGTATGTCCAAGAATCGTTTCTCCAGGTCGAAGTATAATCACCTTGTCGTCAGGGCGAATACCATCCCATTCAAAGTTGTATTTTTTGAATGCTTCTTTTGCAGATACAGCTCGTTCTACTTTGTCTGCTCCCCATACGTGCTCCATATGCTCTTTGCTCCAGATGTTATAAAGTGCGTGGTTATATTTTGGAGGCTGTTCACGAAAAAAAAACTCACCAAGCGTGACATCATAGCTGGATGTTGCAAGCTGGTCTTTATTGAAAGGGGAAATGATAACATCGCCCTTTTTCATTTCTTCAAGAATTCTTTTGTCTGAAAGTGCCATAGTCTTGGTATTGTACCCGAGTCTTGAGGAAATGAAAAAGAGAAGCCCCGAATCTCGAAGAGATTCGGGGCAGCATCTTAATTTTTTAGCTCAATATCGTGCGTACCACGCTTTATGTCGAATCGGTCCACTCCATCATCCAGATGAAGAATAAGTCCATCATCTGCATATTGTTTGAGAAGAGCAGTTGCTGTTTGGTGTGCACGAATTCGCAAGGTCGGATGCACCGTGCTTGTGGCTCGTATTTCTGCAAAGTACACCATACCTCGTAAGTCACCAGTCATGCGTATAGTCACTCGATAGCCCATCGGCAGATAGTACTGCATTTCTTCAGGGGAAAGCTGGAGCAGACTTCTTCTCTGTGCATCTTGAGAAACTATGAGCTGCTCAGCTTTCTCACGAAGATCAGCAGGAAGTTCATTTAAGTACCATGGCTCAAATCCATGCCGAGTAGTGAGAAGTGGCATACGTGTGACAATCGCTCGATGACGCTGTAAGTCTCGGAATGAACCGAAATCGAGCAAGAATCGAAATCGTGAAGTCCCGCACTCACGAATTGAAAATGGCAATTCAGTCTTCTTTGGACGTTTCGCAAGTGCATCGCGGTATTCTGCGATGAGCAAGCGATCAATGCCGTCGTGGCTTAGTTCAAAATCAACTGGATGCGAATCATCGAAGTACGCGTGGAATTTTTCCATATCAGAATTATAGATCTCTGTTTCTGGGTGTCGTTCTGGGAGATCTGCCGCAAACGAGCTCGGATACGCCTCTAGAACTGCTTCAAGTAGCTTTGACGCTATCTCGCGCACTTCTGGAAGTGGGTGGTGGCGAAGTGTAAGGATTCGATCACCAAATTGTCGAACATTTCCATACCAAGCAAGATTTGTCGATGCTCCAGCGGGTAGGAATGCACGCATCGTATCGAAGGCGCGTGCTTTGATTGCCTTTGTATAACTCTTTTCATTATCACCCGCACTCATCGGGTATCTTACGGTGAGCTCTTCGATCATGCGGTCGAGTCCTTCGAGATAGAAGTTTCTCCATGTCTCGAGGATTTCATCACCAATTTCAGAATTAGCAGGGTTCAGAAATTTCTGTTTTGCGAAGTCGATGTAGCGAGTTGACGCTTCTTGACCGTTGTAGAGAGGAAAATCTTGGAGTGCCTTTGCCGCAAGCATCGACACACCTTCAATGAAAACCGCGATGTGCGCATTGTCACCGATGGATTTGTGTCCATAGCCGACATAGAAAGAGGACATAAATTCATCCGAGCCTTTTTTGGCAAGTACCTCAAGATGTTTTCGAAGTCCTCCAACTGAGCGGCTATGAAGTGCTGCAAGCATTGCTTGAGCCTCAGAAGAAATAAGCGCGCCAGTATTTAGGATAATGATTTCACCCCCCGAAGAGAGGGGCTTGGATACGTGTGAAAGATCTGCAATATCTCGCATAGGGTTTCTCCTTGCTAGCGATTCTACCACGGAGGATAGCAGACATTGAGCGTGTTAGCATCTATATATGAAAAGGGGTTTATTTATAGTGCTTGATGGAAATGATGGTTCAGGTAAGGCAACTCAAGCTAGCTTGCTCGCTGAGCATTTTGCAAGAAAGGATATCCCTAGTGAAAAAATGGACTTTCCCGCGTATGAACGGAATTTCTTTGGAAAGTTAGTTGGGGAATGCCTTGCGGGGAAGCACGGGGATTTTTTGCATATGGATCCAAAGGTTGCCTCTTGCTTGTATGCACTCGATCGTCAGGAATCAGCGCCGCGCATACGCGCGGCGCTAGATGACGGGAAGATCATACTTGCAGATCGATTTTCTAGCTCTAATCAAATTCACCAAGGTGGAAAAATAGCAGACGTCGAGGAAAGAAAGTTCTTTTTGAGATGGTTAGACGAAATGGAGCATGAAGTTCTTGGTATTCCTCGACCAGATGCAATTATTTATTTACGGGTTCCTGTTGAAATAAGTCTCGCTCTTCTTTCAGAAAAGCGTAAAGCAAAAATCGGAGGACTCGAAGACGGTCAAAAGGATACAGTGGAGGAAGATAAAAATTATTTAGAGCGAAGTCACGAGACAGCGAATTGGCTTGCTTCGCATCAACCAAACTGGCACATAGTTGAATGTGCATCCGATGATAAAATGCACACACGAGAATATATTCATGGAGAAATAAGTAAGATAGTTTCAAATATTTTGCTGTCTTTGAATATTTCAGAATAAAGGCTACGATGGGTACAACATGAATTACTATGAACATATACAAACTGAAGATCCTGAGCTATATGAACTTCTCGAAGGGGAAGAGGAACGTCAGCGCGATGGGTTGGAATTGATTCCATCTGAAAACTATGTGTCGCGTGCCGTGCGGGAAGCAATGTCTTCAGCGCTTACCAATAAATACTCAGAAGGATATCCTGGCAGGCGGTACTATGGCGGGCAGCAGTTCACCGACCAAGTTGAGCTCATCGCGATAGACCGCGCCAAAAAGCTTTTTGGCGCGTCACATGCAAACGTCCAGCCACTTGGCGGAGCAAATGCCAATATCGCTACCTACATGGCGCTCATGAATCCGGGTGACACAGTCCTAGGCATGGATCTTTCGCATGGTGGACACCTCACACATGGTCACCCCGTGACGTACATTTCAAAGATCTTCAACTTCGTGCGTTACAAAATGAAAGATATTGAAACTGGAGAGATTGATTATGATGCTCTTCGGGAGACTGCACTCAAAGAAAAACCGAAAGTAATTCTCGCTGGCTTTTCTGCCTATCCGCGTGAGCTAGACTGGCAAAGAATTTCTGATATTGCAAAAGAAGTAGATGCAGTGTCAGTAGCAGATGTAGCGCATATTTCAGGACTTATTGCAGGAGGTTCACAGAAAAATCCATTTGAGTATGGTTTTGATGTAATGACTACCACTACACATAAGACGCTTCGGGGACCGCGCGGAGGAATGATTTTAGTAAATGGAAAAAATGGTCGAGGAGTAAATGGCGCTGATGATGCTTCGCGCGCGGAAGATATTGCAAAGAAGATAGACAAAGCAGTATTTCCTGGTCTCCAAGGGGGTCCGCATATGCACCAGATAGCAGCGAAAGCAATTTCATTTCGGGAAGCACTACATCCTTCTTTTAAAGTGTACGCGAAACACGTGGTAGAAAATGCTCAAGCTATGGCAGAGGTATTTCAAAATGCTGGTGTACGACTTATCACTGGAGGTACAAGCAATCACTTGATTCTCGCAGATGTTTTTGGCTCGCTTGGTATTTCAGGACACGATGCAGAAACACTGCTTGACCAAGCCGGAATTACGCTTAATAAAAATTCAATCGCTGAAGATGTGCGAAAGCCAATGGACCCATCTGGAATACGTTTTGGAACGCCCGCAATGACCACGCGTGGATTCGGCAAAGCCGAATCCACGCAAGTCGCCGGACTTATGATCGATGTCCTTACAAAGCGCGACGAAGCTACTGTAGCAAAAGCTCGCGAAGCTATACGTACGCTCGCACAGGAACATTCTGTTCCAGACTCATTTTTATAGTTTTTCTGCTATAGTTCGAGCATGAAAGCGCACGCTGTAGCTGATATATCGCTAGAAATAAAAAAAGCCACAGCTGAGGCATTGCTTGAGTTCGGTGCTAAAAATGCTCAATTCGTCGTGGAGTGGCCTGTAGAAATAGCACATGGCGACTACGCAACGAATGCTGCAATGGTAGCAGCAAAGGAATTAGGTCAAAATCCGCGCGAGCTTGCGAGCGCGCTTGCACCACTTATAGCAGCAAAGCTTGAACCACTCGTTGCCAGTGTCGAGACAGCTGGACCTGGTTTCATAAACATTACTCTTTCTCCAGAAACGGTTTCGAGAAAAGTAAACGAAGCGATTCATTTAGGAGCAGAATGGGGAAAAAATAATTCACAGCTCGATAAACGTATCATCATAGAATTTTCCTGCCCAAATCCTTTTAAGGAAATGCATATAGGACATATGATGAGTACCATCATTGGCGAATCAATTGCGCGACTCACAGAATTTTCAGGAGCAACTGTATGCCGAGATACCTACGGCGGGGATGTTGGTCCGCATGTAGCAAAGGCACTATGGGCACTCCAGAAAAAAAATATCACCGAGCCTGTTTCTGCAGAAGAGATTGGAATAGCATACGCAGAAGGATCACGAGCATACGAAGAAGACGATAAAGTAAAAGCCGAGATCGATGCTCTAAATGTAGAAATCTATAAAGGAACTAATGATTCGCGTATGAATCTTTGGAGAAAAGGGCGCGACGTTTCCCTGGAAGCATTTAGAGATCTCTACAGAATTCTTGATACTCACTTTGACTACTACATCTTCGAAAGTGAAACTGCACCTATTGGTATGCGCATAGTGCAGGACGCAGCACAAAGTGGTGTATTTGAAGAAAGCGATGGTGCCATAATTTTTAACGGTGAGAAGCGCGGAAAAGAGAAGGGACTCCACACTCTTGTATTCATAACGAGCAGAGGCACTCCCACATACGAGGCAAAAGATATTGGACTCGCATTTCTAAAAGAAGAGCGCTGGCCATCAGATGAGTCAATTATTTTAACTGCAGCAGAGCAGGTTGGGCACTTTAAAGTTTTTCTTGCAGCACTTTCAGAAATCGCTCCAGCGCTCGCAGAAAAAACACACCATGTGCCACATGGCTTTCTTCGTCTTACAACAGGAAAAATGTCCTCTCGAGAGGGAAATGTCATTGCTGCACACTCACTCATTGCTAGCGTGATTGAGAAAGCTCTTGAGCGAAACAGCGACCTACTCATAGCTGAGCAGGTCGCACTGGGAGCGATAAAGTATGCAATTCTCAAGGCTTCTGCTGGTTCTGATATAGTCTTCGACTATGAAAAATCCCTCTCGCTTGAGGGCGACTCAGGGCCGTACTTGCAGTACGCACTTGCTCGAGCGAAATCACTACGTATGAATTCGAAACATATATCGAGCGAAGACAGTTCTGTTGACGAAAGTAGTCACAAAATACAAGAGGGAGTTCTTGTTGTATATGATATCGAACGACGCATCATACGATTCCCCGAGATAGTCGAAGAGGCTCAGAAAAATCTTGCACCACACACTATTGCACATTACCTTACACAGCTTGCGAGCGAATGGAATTCTTTTTACGCGCAAGGAAAAATTATTGGAAGTAGTGATGAATCACACAAACTCCGCGTAACTGATGCATTTATCGTTACTATGGAAAATGGCCTAAAACTACTCGGCATCTCGGCTCCAGAAAAAATGTAAAAAAGAAATCACACGCCTATTGCAAGAATTCTGTAGTGGCGGTAAGGTCATACGATGGCTATCGCACGGGCGGTAGTCAGTCATTAGGGGAGAGTTAGGTTGTCAAAAGACTCAGAAAAAAACAGGGAACGCTCCTTGAGAAAAAATGAAACATTGCTTCGAGCACTTGAGCTGAGCGGAAAGGGTATCTACAAGTTCTGGCTCGACTCAGCGATGGCCGCTGGCATTTCGCCAAGACAGGCGAAAGAAGAGATTGCGAAGTATTTTACCTCCACACAATCTCCAGAGACGAGTATTATAATCCCTGGGCATATCCAGGGAACCTCTCAAAGGATTGTTATAGATAACGATCTTAAGAAAAAAAAGAGACGCCGACGCGCTCGCAATTCTTTGAGTGGTGAAGAGCACCCAGCCTTCTCTAATTACTTTTAAGTATCCTCTTTAATTGCAGCCGGAGCGCGAATGCGCCCGGCTGTTTCCTTTTGTGCCAGTAAACGATAGGATGAGTAAATGGAAGAGGAAATACTTGCATTTTGGAAAGAACACTCAGTCTTCGAGAAGTCGCTCGAAAAAGACGCTCCGAAAGGGGAGTTTACCTTTTATGATGGACCTCCCTTTGCAAATGGCCTCCCTCACTCTGGGTCGCTTTTGTCGTCGGTAGCAAAGGATGTAATTCCAAGGTACAAAACCATGCGTGGATACCGAGTGCGACGCAGGTGGGGTTGGGATACGCATGGTCTTCCGATAGAGTCGGCTGTTGAGAAAAAACTAGGTCTTAAAAACAAAAAAGACATCCTTGCACTTGGCATACAAAAATTTA
>DAIDID010000012.1 GCA_027459545.1 Candidatus Parcubacteria bacterium
ACTTCAGGATGAATTTTCAAAGCCGTATTTTTTAGAGTTGCGAAAATATATTCGAGAAGAATACATGCAAGAATCTGTATATCCAGATCCAAAAAATTTATTTCGTGCGTTTGAGTTGTGCCCTTTTGAGAAAGTAAAAGTAATTTTACTTGGACAAGATCCGTATCATGGAAAAATTTTCAAAGAAAATTTTTCCATACCTCAAGCCACAGGTCTTTCTTTCTCAGTTCAAGAAAATGCAAAAATTCCTCCTTCGCTTCAGAATATTTTTAAGGAAATAGAAACTGACCTAGGCATAAAAACTGACTCTAGCAATGGGGATCTTTCTCGATGGGCTGTACAAGGTGTACTTTTACTAAATGCAACACTTTCGGTGCGAGCTCATTCGCCAGGATCTCACCAAGGAAAAGGTTGGGAGCAGTTTACAGACGCGGTTATTCAAGCTCTTTCAGAAAAAGAGAAACATCTCGTATTTATACTTTGGGGAAAGTATGCTCGAGAAAAAGGAGCGCATATAGACAAAACAAAGCACTTGGTTATTGAATCAACGCATCCTTCACCTTTTTCTGCACATAGTGGTTTTTTTGGGTCAAAACCTTTTAGTAAGACAAACGAATATCTAAGCCAGAATGGAAAGTCTAAAATAGACTGGAAATAGCCTAAAAATTGCGAATTTAGAAAACCAGAGCTATTCTATTACAATGCATTCACGTTCAAAAAAAGAAAGTATAGTTTCGGGAATTTCACATATAGAAACAGTAGACGGAATTTCAGAGTATCTTCTTAAGAAAAATGGATTAAAAATACTTTTGGCACAAGACAACTCGGTGCCAGTTGCAGGGTTTATGGTTACATATCACGTAGGATCGCGAAACGAAGCGACGGGCTATACAGGAGCTACACATTTACTGGAGCATTTGTTGTTTAAGGGTTCGGAAAAATTTAATTCAGAACATAAAAATTCTATTTCTGAATTACTAGAAACAAAGGGAGCTCGAATAAACGCCACTACGTGGTTTGACCGAACTAACTACTACGAAGTACTTCCTGCTCAATTTCTGCCAGAAGCTATTGCGCTTGAAGCAGATAGAATGCGTACGGCACGCATAACTGAGAAAGACAAAATCACGGAAATGCCAATAGTTCGTAATGAATTTGAGCTTGGAGAAAATCATCCTGCTGAAGCACTAGATAAACAAGTATGGGCAACTGCATTTCAAGCACATCCGTATCATCACTCAACAATTGGCTGGAAAACAGACATAGAGCAAGTACCAATAAGCAGACTGCAGCAATTTTATGAAGATTTTTATTGGCCAAACAATGCAACTGTTACCGTAGTGGGAGATTTTGAAAAAAAAGAAGTACTTACACTCATAAAAAAGTATTTTGGAGTGCACACAGCTTCACCTAAGCCTTTTCCTTCATTATATACCGAAGAACCTGCACAAGAAGGAGAGAGACGCACAGTAGTTAGAAGATCAGGAGTAAACATGATTGCAATTGCACATAAAATTCCAAATGCACATCATGCAGACATTCCTTCGCTCGCACTACTAGCAGTAATTCTTTCTGAAGACAAAACTAGCAGACTATACAAAGCACTCGTAGATACAGTTAAAGCAACAAGTGCTGACACGTATTGTTGGCAGCTTCACGATCCAGCACTTTTTGAGACAGTCATCACACTCGCACCCGGTGTTTCGCACGACTTTGTAGAAAAACTTGTGAAAAAGGAGTATGAAAATATCGCACAGAAGGGCGTTTCTGCAGAAGAGTTACAAAGAGCAAAAAAAAGTGTGCGTGCATATGCAGCAAGCAGACGAGATGGGCCATATGCATTTTTATCAAGTATTAATGAAGATCTGGCAACTGGAGACTGGAAGAGATTTGTTACTTTCCCAAAAAGTCTAGAAAAGGTTACTACTAAAAGCATTCAGCAGGTAGCAAAAAAATATTTTGTAGAAAAACAGTCGACTATCGGGTGGTTTATAGATACTTCAAGCTAGTTACTAAACATCATGAAAAAAATCTCTTCATCTATACTAGAAATCTCTCATGAAAACATGCGGTTTTTTGCTGCACAAACAAAATCAAAAGATGTTGTTTCCATAGAAGGAAGTGTACTAGGTGGAAAAAATATGCTTTTACAAAACAAATCAAAAATTCCAGAGTTAGCAGCAGAGCTTTTTGACGCAGGAACTTCCAAAAAAACAAAGGATGAAATTCGTGAAGCGCTTTCTTCTCGAGGAGCAGCCATGTCTTTTTTTTCTACTGGTGATCGAATTTGCTTTTTAGCGTCTTGCTTGCCAGAAGATGTTTCATTTGTACTTGAGCTTATAGTAGAGTGCATTTCAGACTCAACATTTCCAGTGAAAGAGTTAAGAAGTGCAAAGGAGCGCATGCTTGCTGAACTTTCAGAAGAAGAGCACCAAACGCACTCGCTTGCTGCAGCTGCGCTCTCTAGACTCATATACGAGCCTTCTCATGTAAATTACATAGAAAAAATCTCAGAAAGAAAAAAAAGTGTAGAGCTAGCTACTCGAGCAGATCTGCTAAGTTTTAAAAAAATGTTAGGCAAAGAAGGTCTTGTACTCGCTATCACTGGTGATATTTCTCCGACTAAAGCATTAAAGAGTAGTCGAGCTGCATGTGTAAAACTCCCAAAAGGAACAGTCGTACTTACAGAGAAAAAAATAAATACAAAACCTCAGAAAGCTTTATCCGAACTAATCACTGTAAAAGATAAAGCAAATGTTGATGTATATCTTGGAACATCTATTTCGCTTAGATATACTGACTCTCTCTATGTTCCGTTCACAATTATTTGTGAAATGCTTGGAGGAGGTGGCTTTACGAGTCATTTAATGCAAACAGTTCGCGAACGCGATGGATTGACTTACGGAGTGTATGCCTCGGGTGCAGGTTTTGCAGGAGAAGCAGATGGATACTTTAGAGTGAAGGCTTCTTTTTCACCAAATAGATTTTCGGAAAGTGTAAAGGTACTAAAAAAAGAAATTGCGTTTTTCTTTGCTCACAAAATCACTGCGGAAAATCTTACACTTCGAAAAACTGAAATGATAGGAGAGTATGTTGTTGGACTATCTACCAGTAAAGCCCTTGCTAGTATGCTTCACAAAATCGGAATTGAGCATAAAAAAGTTGAGTACATTGATGAATACCCAGAAATAGTAAAAAATGTAGCACTTAAAGATCTAAAAAAGGCAGCGGAGCTTATTTCAGTTGAAACACTTTCACTAGCAGCCGCAGGAACTTTTCCTAAAAAAGTATAGTGTGTGGTATCTTTTTATATATGACTGTTTCTGAAGTACGAAAAAAATATGTACGTTTTTTTGAAAAACGAGGGCATATAGTAATTCCTTCTGCTCCTATTGTTCCAGGAAATGACTCAACTACACTTTTTACTTCATCTGGCATGCAGCCTCTTGTGCCGTATCTTCTTGGACAAACGCACCCACAAGGTACAAAGTTAGCAAACTCTCAAACCTGCTTTCGTGCAGAAGATATCGAAGAAGTTGGAGACAATAGACACACCACTTTTTTTGAAATGCTCGGGAATTGGTCCCTAGGTGAGTATTTTAAAGAAGACCAGCTTAGATGGTTTTTTACGTATTTAACTGACAAAGAAGAAGGGATCGGGCTTGATCCAAGAAATTTATATATAACTGTCTTTGCGGGTGATAGACCAAGCGGAATGCCTGCTGACACAGAATCTATAGAATTATGGCAAAAACTTTTTGCAGAAAAAAATATAAAAGCTGAATTTGCAGAAATAGGATCAGAAGCAAACGGGAGCGCGCTAGGTATGAGGGGTGCAAGAATTTTTTCGTATGATGCGAAAAAAAATTGGTGGAGCCGGGCAGGGGTTCCGAGTGCCATGCCTGCGGGCGAACCAGGAGGCCCAGACTCAGAAGTATTTTATGATTTTGCTGCAGTAGATCCAAATAGCAAACATTCTTCAAATTTTGGAGCTGAGTGTCATCCAAACTGCGACTGTGGAAGATTTGTAGAAATAGGAAACTCAGTATTTATGCAGTTTTTAAAGCAACATGATGGTTCATTTACTGAGCTACCGAAAAGAAATGTTGATTTTGGTGGGGGACTAGAGCGACTAGCAGCAGCAACAAAAGGAAATCCTGACATATTTTTAATAGATGTGTTTGATCACGCGAGAAGTGTTCTCGAAACATATTCCGGGAAAACATATACTGAAGCAACACCAAAAGAACTAGCTTCCTTTCGGGTCGTGCTTGACCATGTCCGCTCTGCTTCATTCATGATTGCAGATGGAGTTACTCCTTCTACAACAGAGGCTGGGTATGTACTTCGCAGACTTATCCGCAGGGCTATTCGTCATGCAGATCAGCTTGGCATACGCGAAAGTATACTAGCAAAAGTAGCAGGTGGTTTTGGAGACGCCTACATTGACGCATATCCTGAAATAAAAGCACAAGAGAAAAATATTGTGGAAGAACTTGAAAAAGAGGAGCAAAAATTTCGACGAACACTTACTCAAGGCATGCGAGAGTTTGAAAAAATAGCAAAGCGAGGAAAAGTATCAGGACATGACGCGTTTATTCTTTTTACGAGCTATGGATTTCCAATAGAAATAACTGAAGAGCTAGCACGAGAACAGGACCTACCTATAGACACCCAAGAATTTTTAAAGGAAATGGAAGACCACGCAGCAAAGTCCCGAACTGCATCAGAAGGACGCTTTAAAGGCGGCCTTGCTGATCACTCTGAAATAACTGTTCGCTATCATACTTCTCATCACTTGCTTCTTGCTGCGCTTCAACAAATTCTTGGAAGTGAGGTTCATCAAAGAGGAAGCAATATCACACAAGAGCGTGTTCGTCTTGATTTCTCTTTTTCCCGAAAGGTTATGCCTGAAGAACTTTTAGAAATTGAACGTATTGTTAATCAAAAAATTACTGAGGCTTTGCCTGTATTTGCTACGAGCATGTCGAAAATTGAGGCTGAAAAACTAGGCGCAGAACATGAATTCGGAGTAAAGTATGGCGATACTGTAACGGTGTATTCAATAGGACCGAAAGATGCTACGCAAGAAGATCCAAAATTTTTAGAATCATTCTCACTTGAATTTTGTGGAGGACCCCACGTAAAAAATACTTTAGAATTGGCCACAAACGGAAAAAAATTTAAAATACACAAAGAAGAATCAGTCGCGGCTGGTGTTCGCAGAATAAAAGCAGTACTTGAATAAGTCTGCGCTTGCTATACTTACACCATGGCTTTTTTCAAAGCAAAGGAAAATCCAACTGCTTTCGCACTAATTGATATTGACTCTTCTTCAGTCGGAGCTGCGCTTGCTCATATTGATACGGTAAATCCTTTACTTATTTACTACTCAGTGCGAAAAAAAATTGAGGCAAAAGAGCATGAAAATTCAATTGAAGCGATGCTGCGAACTGTGGCTGAGGTAGGTAAAGAACTTACTTTAAACGGTGCGCCAATTCTTCGACAAGAAGCAGGCAGTGGTAGCGTTCACAAAATAGCAGTAAGTGTAGGTGCACCATGGCAAAAAACGAAAATTAGAATTGAGGCGCTATCAGAAGCAAAACCGTTTATTTTTTCGAAAGCACTTGTATCTGAAATCCTTTCAAAGGATGCTTCAATTCCTGAGGGATATACAAAATCAAATGAATCGATACTTGCTATTTTGCTAAATGGCTACGAGACCGAAAAACCCTACGGAAAAAAAATTATGAGAGCCGACATAGTAGTCCTTTCTTCTTTAATACAAGAAAAAACCTCAAAAATGATTGAAAAATCACTTCGAGAAGCCTACCACACACATTCACTAACTCTTCATGCATTTGCCTCAGTCGCTTACATCGCCTTTAGGGAGCTTTACCCACATGAAAAAGATTTCTTAATAATTGATGTATCGGAGGAAGCAACAAATATCGCCTTCATAAAGCGTGGATTACTTGTAGACATAGCTTCAATTTCATACGGAACTAAGTATCTTTTAAAGGGAACACCACATAGTGAGTCGTTTGATGTGAAAAAAAACTTTTCTCAAAGAGAGCACGAAAAAGTATGGCTTGACAGTATTGTTGAATCACTTCAAAATACTTCTGCAAAGCAAGCACTTCCGCATACTATATTTTTGCTTGCTGAATCAGAGTCTCTTGACTACATTCAAAAACTTCTTGGCTCAACCGACCTGCACTCGCTTTGGCTTACTGATGATCCTCTCAGAGTTATTCCTGTTATTCCATCTCACTTTTCAAAACTTTTAAAGGTACGAGGAGATGCAAGTCCCGATGTTTTTCTAGCTTTGCTGGCGCTTTATAGCAAGCATGAGCTTTTGCCATAAATCTATACCCAGTTGGCATTTTACATACCTTAGTAGCTGAGTATAATAAAACTATGCCCAAAACTATTGACGATATTATTCCTCCTTCCCGCAGACGATCAATGTATGAGTCATTCGAAGCTAACTCATCGTTAGTCCCACCAACCGATACGAGTCCATTTTCACCACTTTCATCAATGTCGCCAACTCCTCCGCCGAAAATTCGTATAAAATCAGCAAGTAGTTTCCCATATGGAACCGCCCTTATCGTGCTTGTAATTATTGCTGTGTGTGCCGGAGCGCTGTATGCATTTGCTGGGGCAGAGGTGAAAGTAACTCCTACCTCAGAAACAAGCTCAGTGAATGGCAGCTATACGGCAACATTAAACGGTTCTGGAGATCTTCCATATACAACTCTTACCTTAAACGAAACAGCATCCGTGACTGTCCCAGCAGAAAGCACAGAAACAGTAAACGATTCAGCGCAAGGAACGATTATAATTTCAAATGCGCAGCCAAAAGCTCAGACGCTTATAGCAAATACCCGTTTTGAAAGTCCAGACGGGCTAATTTTCAGAATACACTCTGCTGTTACAATTCCAGCTGAAACAGCAGCTGGTCCTGGGACTATTTCAGTAACTGTCTATGCAGACCAGCCAGGAGTTGCATACAATATCGCTCCTACAACTTTTACAGTGCCAGGACTGAAAAACGATAAGGAATATACGCTAGTTACGGCAAAATCAACCTCAGCAATGTTTGGAGGCTTTTCTGGAACTCGAGCTGCAGTAAGCTCTACCACTGATTTAATGCACCAATCCTCACTTCAAACTCAGCTAGCTCAAAAACTTTCAGCAGATGTAACCTCGAAAATTCCTTCGGGTGATGTTGTGGTTCCTGGAGCAACAATGACGACATACCAGGCACTTCCAGACACCGCAACTACTACAAGTTCTGTAGTCATAACCGAACAGGGAACAATGACTGCTGTTGCATTCCCACTAAGTAATCTCGCGCAAGCAGTTGCATACAAAGTAGCAGGTACATATTCTGGTCAACCAGTTACACTAGCTTCAGTCAATACACTAAGCCTTTCTCCTACTGCGACCAGCACAAGCTTTAGTAATGCCCTAAGTGGTGGACCGTTTTTGTTCTCGCTTTCTGGAACAGCGACCGTAATTTGGCAAGTTGACTCATCAAAAATAGCGAGTGCAGTTGCAGGAAAAACGAGAGACTCAGCACAAAATATTCTTTCAAGTTTTCCAGAAATAGCGAGTGCAACCCTTATTTTACGCCCTTTCTGGGACCCTACTTTCCCTCAGGATCCGAGCAAAATCCACATAGTAGTACAATCGCCTTTGCTGTCAAAATAGTATTTAGTAAGTATTTTACTAATGCATTGACGAAAAATGGCTTACTTGATACTATAAATATCGCTACGCATGGCAGATACAACAACTGACGAGCCGGTCACCGGTAGAGTAGAAGAAGTCCTTCCTAATTCTTTATTTAGGGTTCGGATGCCGTCAGGTGAGTTGCTGCTTGCATACCTAGCCGGAAAGATGCGGTTGCATCGAATACGCGTGTTGGTAGGCGACAACGTAGAGCTTGTGCTCGATCCCTACGGAGGTCGGGCTCGAATTGTTAAACGGTTTTGAAAGGTTATATCATTCTAAAATGAAAGTCCGAGCATCTATAAAAAAACAGCAACCAGGTGATATTTTAGTCCGTCGTCGCGGACGTCTTTACCGTATTAACAAAAGCAATCCTCGTCGCAAAGCTCGTCAAGGCTAATCAAACTATTTTAATTTACTTATGCGTATCGCCGGTGTAACACTTCCTGATAATAAGCAGCTTGCGTATTCTTTGCCTATAATTGTTGGCATTGGTCCTTCAAGAGCACGAGATATACTTAAAAAAGCTAACGTATCAGAGACTAAAAAAGGCTCTGAACTTACTCCTGACGAAGAGCAAGCAATTCGAACTCTAGCAGAAGCTTACACAATTGAGGGTGAACTTCGTCGCGAAGTTAGCCAGAATGTAAAAAGACTTAAAGATATTCGTTCTGTGCGAGGAATGCGCCATGAGCGTCGATTGCCTGTTCGAGGAGGTCGCACTAAAACTAACTCACGCACAGTTCGCGGAAATACACGAAAGACTATGGGTTCTGGTCGTCGTTCGCTAGAAAAGACATAATTCTGAAATATATACTATATGGGAAAGAAACGAATCATTAAAAAATCAGGAAAGGGGCTTGATCAAGGACGAAAAGAGCGAGCCCTTGGTAAAGCAGTTAAAAAGCGCCTTGAGCGCGGTGTGCTTCATGTCGAAGCTACTTTCAATAATACTAAAGCAGTCCTTACTGATGACAAGGGTAATGCCATAATGTCTTCTTCTTCTGGTGCGCTAGGCTTTTCAGGTGCAAGAAAGTCAACTCCGTTTGCTGCAGCAAAAGTAGGTGAGCTTCTTGGAGATCGAGCTGTAGTAATCGGACTTAAAGAAGCAAGTGTGGTAATTCGAGGCGTTGGGCCGGGACGAGTCTGCATTGCGCGCTTTTGCAGGAAAGGGAATTGCAATTCGAAGCATTAAAGACGCAACACCAGTTCCACACAATGGACCTCGAGCACCCAAGCCGCGACGCGTATAGTATTTTAGTAATTCGAAATTATTTATGAAAACTGGACCAAAATATAAAATAGCAAAGCGACTCGGTGCATCAGTTTTTGAGAAAACACAAACTCAAAAATTTGCTATCGCACAAGAGCGAGCTGCAAAAAATAAAAAGCGCGGACGCGGCCCTACTGAGTATGGAAAACAGCTCCTTGAAAAGCAAAAAGTTCGCTTTACGTATGGAATTTCAGAAAAACAATTTGGTAACTACATAAAAGAGGCAATGCAAACACACGGTTCTGTTCCGTCAGAAACACTTCACCGACTCCTTGAACTTCGCCTAGACAATGTCGTATATCGCCTCGGTCTTGCACCGACGCGACGTGCGGCTCGACAAATGGTTTCTCATGGCCACGTAACTGTAAATGGTACAAAGACGACTATTCCGTCTCGTCGAGTACACCTTAAAGATAAAATAGCAGTGCGCGATGGAAGCAAGTCAAAAGTGCCTTTCGAAAACCTCGCAGAGCGCCTTTCTGAACGTATGACACCTTCGTGGCTTACGTTTGATGCAAAAGCAATGCAAGGCAATGTGCAAACAGTTCCCACAGTTGAGGCTACTGATACTGCTGGAGATCTTTCCTCAGTGATATCGTTCTACTCAAGGTAGACCGAGTCAGTAGATTTCGATTTATTTATTATTGAATTGGTTAATTATTGATTGCGTTATGGAATACCACATCACACTTCCCTCAAAGCCTCGAGTTGTATCTGAAGAAGGTATGCTTGGCATTTATGAAATTGATTCTTTGTACCCTGGATACGGGCAAACTCTTGGAAACTCGCTACGTCGCATTATTTTCTCATCTCTTCCAGGAGCAGCCATTACTTCAGTAAAAATTGAAGATGTGCAGCATGAATTTGCAACCATTGAAGGAATTCGCGAGTCAGTAATGGAGATACTTTTAAATCTTAAACGAGTACACTTTAACCTACACGGTGATGAGGCTCAAACAATTCGCCTCTCAATAAAGGGTCCTAAGCAGGTAACTGCTGCAGACTTTCAGCTTCCAAGCCAAGTCGAAATTGCAAATCCCGATCAGCATATTGCAGATATTTCTGGAAAAAATAGTTTTGAGCTAGAAGCAACAATCGAGCGTGGACTTGGTTATGTTCCTCGAGAAGTTCTTACGAAAGAAAAAGCTGATATCGGCACTATTGCCCTCGATGCTGCGTTTACACCAATTCGTCGAGCGAACTATGAAGTTGAAGACATGCGCGTCGGAGATCGTACAGACTTCAATCGTCTTCGAGTAATTATAGAAACAAATGGCACAATTTCTCCTCGAGAAGCACTTGAGCGGTCAATAGAAATTATGATTCATCAGCTAAAAGCAGTGGTCGGTTTTCAAGAAGAAGCAGAAATACCTTCAACTCGAACGACCAAAGCATCAACAGAAGCACAAAGCTCTGGCGACTCAGGAGATACAAAAGATGCCGCAAAAATGAAAATCGAGGACCTCGAACTTTCTAGTCGCACAACTACAGCACTTTCAGAAGCAGGTATTCGCTCTGTAGCTGGTTTAACTCGAAAAACAGCAGCAAACCTCAAAGAACTCGATGGTGTGGGAGATAAGGCAATTACTGAAATTTCTGAAGCACTTGAGCGCCTCGGCCTTTCTCTTAAGGACTAAGCATTGACGTGACTATAGTAAAAAGGTAAGGTAAATCAACAGATATGAGACATCAGCACAAAGGACGTACGTTTGGAAGACCAAAGAATCAGCGCGACGCGCTGCTCCGGTCTCTTGCGCGATCACTTATTTTGCATGAGACCGCCCGCCGACGGCGCCCATGCCGATCACCGTGACCCGCAACGCCGGCCTTCTAGTCGTCCATCTCGTCCACCGGCAGCTCCCGCCAGCCACCCCGCTGAGGCGGCACACCGCCGGTACCGCGGA
>DAIDID010000013.1 GCA_027459545.1 Candidatus Parcubacteria bacterium
ACACTATTTCCATCAAGTGCTCAGCTTGATTTCGCGTACGCCCAAATCCCTCTAGCACAATTCCTACATGCGAATCTATGTCGAGTAGCGCACTTTCAAGTAGGTAATCCGCGAACCAATTCGGCAAAAAAGTGCCTTTGTCATACATCTCTCGGACTCGGGGAGAAAATGGCTCATTTCCATCGCGAATTTCTTTTATTCGATCTCCAGATGAAAGTCTCATCCAGTTTAACTCCTCTGATAGCAACTTCGCCTGTGTTCCCTTTCCAGATCCTGGGCGCCCGATAAGTAAAATTGTATGTGTGTGTTCCATTATTTTATGTATTATATTTGAATTGAGTGTATAGCGCTAGTTATCTGCTGTTTTGCTGCGTCGAGCTTTCCAGGAAAGTTTTGAATTACAAAATCTGCAGTTTTCTTGAAAGGAATCTCATCTTCATATCGTTGTTTTCGCTGTGCGAGCTCTTCTTCAGAAATAGGTGCACGCGCACGAACGCGTTTTTCAAGTTCATCCCATGACCCAGCATCTACATACATAAGCACCAGCTGCTCCGGTGGAAGAATTGATTGAATTTGACGTACACCTTGCACTTCCATTTCTTTGAGAAGAATTTTTCCGAGCCGAAGTCCTTTCAGGACTTCGGCTCTTGAAGTACCGTAGAAATTTCCACCAAATTCCGCGCTCTCAATAAATTCTCCTGCGTCTACTTTTGATTTAAATTCGTCAATAGTTAAAAATTGATATGCGCTGTTTTCTGCAGATGGTCTGCGTTCGCGTGTTGTATACGTCGCGGGGTATTCTATTTCTGGAAATGTTTCTTTTATATAGCTTATGAGCACACTCTTTCCGCTACCTGTCGGACCAATTACTAAAATAAATATGCCTTTTTTCGGGGCAGGATCGTCTTCCATTCTTTAATATTCCCGGAGAGATGCTTGTGCGTCAACTTTTCGCACCAAATCAAGCACTACTTGCACGGCAATGAGCAACGCTGTTCCTCCTACAAGAATCGCACTAATGCCCGTAATTCCTTGAATAATAAAAGGAATAACTGCTACAAAACCTAGAAACACTGCACCAGGGAGCGTAATTCGATTTACAACTGCACTAATGTACTTCTCAGTCTCATTTCCTGGTCGTACACCTGGAACAAATGCGCCTGATTTTTGAAGATTGTCTGCCATGCGTTTCGGTTCAAAAATAACAGCTGTATAGAAATACGTAAATAGAATAACAAGCACAAAGTATACAGCTCCATATTCAAAGAGATTTGCAGAAAATGCCGCATACCAAGTGGTTGCAGTAGCAAGACCTTTAACGCCTATAGCGGTAAGGCCAGTAAGTGCCATTTGAGGCAAAAGAAGTAGTGAAAGCGCAAAAATTATTGGAATAACCCCCGTCTGCAAAAGACGAATGGGAAGATATGTTGCTCCACCTTGTTGGACATTTTGACCGCGACTCACTCGCGCATAGGCGATAGGTATCGTTCTTTCAGCATCTGAAACCACAACGACGGCGTAAATTACCACAAGCGCTATCGCGAGAAATCCAAGATATGCAGGAATCTGGGAAGTTGTAGCGGTATAAAGTGTCTGACTAATTCCCGAAGGCAGTCTCGCAACAATACCAGCGAAAATAATCAACGAAACACCGTTTCCAATTCCAAACTCGGTGATGAGTTCACCAATCCACATAAGAAGTACCGAACCTCCTGCTACGAGGAATACGTTTGAAGCAAAAGCAAGCGAAGAAAGCGGACCTGCGATAATTCCCTGAGACTCAAGAAGAGAGAGAAATGCCACTCCCTGAAGAATTGCAATAGGAATTGTAATCATTCGGCTCCACATGATGAACTTCGTACGACCTGCTTCTCCTTCTTCAGTCTGCATGTATTTAATTTGTGGGAAAACAAACGTCGCAAGCTGCATAATGATTGACGACGTAATGTACGGACCAACTCCAAGCATCACGATTGATAGTCTCGAAAAACCTCCGCCAGAAAAGACATTTAGCAGACCGAAAAACTGATTATTTTGGAAAAAAGACGCAAGTGCGTTTTTATCAACTCCAGGAATTGGAATAGCAGCTAGAAAACGAAATACCACAAGCGCTCCCAAAAGGAAAAGGAGACGCACGCGTATAGCTGGGTCTGTGAAAACGAGTTTGAGTTTATGTAAAGACTTTTTAATCATTGCAATTTAGAGCACTGATCCTCCTGCTGCCTCAATTGCTACTTTCGCCTTCTCTGATATGGCGAGACCTGAGAGATCAAGCTTCTTCGTAATTGTACCAGTTCCGAGAATTTTTACTGGCAACACGCGTCCGCCACGTGTGTTGGTCATACCCTTTTGAGTAAGTGTTGCAAGTGTAACGGTATCTCCTGCGGTAAATGCTAGCTCAAGTGCTGCAAGGTTTATTGGCATATAGTCAGGTGCGTTTCGCACAGTGCGAGAGCGATTTTTCCCATGACCGCGAAGCTTTGGGATTTTCTTTATAAGATCGCGCATTTCTGGGCGCTTTTTGTGACCTGCACGAGCATTTTGACCTTTAGTACCTCGACCAGAAGTCTTACCACGTTTACCTCCTCGACCTACACGAGGACTAGTGATCTTTGCGTGATTTGCTTTTAGTGTGTTTGATTGCATACGCGGTTTAATTATGAAGAAAGTCCTGCTTCTACTACCCTTGACTGTACAGGACGAGCTTGTAGTGATTGTAGAGCTACAATCGTCGCTCGAGCAATGGTGAGCTTATTTTTTGTGCGACTGAGGATTTTGGTAACGACGTTTGTTACGCCTGCATACTCAAGTACGATACGCATCGCAGAACCTGCTACAAGACCACGTCCTGGCGATGGGATAATTTCTATATCTGATGATCCATATCGTGCTGAAACATTGTGTGCGATAGAGTTGTCTGAAGTCAAAGGGACGGTTATTAGATTTTTTCTTGCTGCACGAACGGCCTTATCGATAGCAAGTGCAGTATCTGCACCCTTTCCAAGTCCTACTCCCACACGACCTTTTCTGTCCCCTATGACAACAGTTACACTAAAAGAGAAACGTCGACCTCCACCCATCACACGAGCAACACGACGCACATCAAGCGTAGCTTGCTCAAACTCAGCACGTTCGCGAGGTGCTCGCTCGCGAGGACGTCCAGTACTTCTACCTCCACGTCGCTGACGAATAGCCGTAGCTGGTGCTGCCTCCTCGCTTACAGTAGGCTCTGCAACCACTTCATCTAAAGCAGATTCAGAAGCGACATCAGTCACCTCCCCATCTGCCATAGGAATCTTTGATTCATTCATAATTATTTCGGTGTCAGTCATAGCAATGTGGGAATAATAAAGTGAGATTATTTAAAAATGGAGTCCACCAGCTCGCGCAGCATCTGCTAGCGCTTTAACCTGCCCTTCATAGTTAAAGCCCCCACGATCAAATACAACAGTCGTAACTCCTGCTTTCTTTGCTTTTGACGCAATTTCTGCACCAACGAGCTCTGCTTGCTTTGATAATGATACGCTTTTTGCCTTTGCATCGGTCTTTGCTGGGCGACCATGTGCTGCAACGATAGTGCGTCCTGCAACATCATCAATAATCTGCGCTTGCACAAATTTATTAGACTTCGAAAAAGCGAGTCGAGGACGTTCTGCAGTCCCAGAAATGCGTGCACGAACACGAGCATGTCGTCTACTTCGTAGATCCTTCTTAGTGCTTAGTTTTGTAGTTGGAAGTTGTGGCATAAAAATTTCAGAAGAGTATTTACTGGGATACTATACAGATTTTTTACCCTGCTTGCGACGAATTACTTCGTTTTCGTATGCAATTCCTTTTCCGAGATATGGCTCTGGCGGCTTTACTGCACGCACTTCTGCTGCGAATTGCCCTACACGCTGTTTATCTGCACCCTCTATGCGAATAACATTTTTTTCTACGGTAGCTGTAAGCCCTTGTGGTACTGCAAGTGTAACTTGATGTGAAAAACCGACATTAAATACGAGATCAGTTCCTTTAAGCTCTACTTTATATCCAACTCCTTTGAGTACAAGCGCTTTCTTGAAAGGAGTCTCTACTCCGAGCATCATGGCGTTTAGGTGTGCCGCAAAGGTTCCTGTAAGTGCGTGTGCAAGTCGGCTGGTATTTTTTGGAGTGATTATAACTCCATCAGGAGTTACCTCGATTGAAATAGAAGGATGATAGGTCTTTGTAAGTGTTTCTTTAGAACCCTTTACAGAAAGAACTCCATCACCAGCAGTCACTTGGACCTTCGCTGGTACTTGTATTGGTTTTTTTGCTAGTCGAGATGGCATAAGAATGTATATAGTACTACCAGACTTCAAAAAGCGTTTCTCCTCCAGCTCTCACACGACGAGCCTCTTTGTCTGAAAGAATTCCTTTCGGAGTTGAAAGAATACGCGCACCGAGGCCATTTTTTACGGTATGTGCTTCTCGAGCAGGAACATACATACGGCGCCCAGGCTTACTGATGCGCTTTACATCATGAATTTTATGCTTGCCTTGTGCGTCATACGCAAGAGTTACTTCAATAGTGCCGTGTCCCTTTTTAGAAACTTCCACTCTTTCAACAAATCCCAATTCTTTAAGCTTATGAGCAATCTCCTCGAGGTGCTTAGAGTGAGGCACAGAAACCGTCTGGTTGCTTATAGCACCTGCATTCTTTAAACGAATTATGAAATCTCCAACGCGGTCAGTTACCATGATGCTTTTTTTACGCCTGGGATTTTTCCTTCTCGAGCAAGCTCCCTAAAGGTAATGCGAGAAAGCCCAAACGCTCTGAGATATCCGCGGCTTCGACCAGAAATTGCGCAACGGTTTTTAATACGAACAGGAGATGAGCTTCGAGGCAGCTTTTGTAGGCCCTCATAGTCGCCTGCAGCCTTAAGAGCCGCACGCTTTTCAGCGTACTGTGCAGCAAGTTTAATTTTCTTGCGGTTTCGAGCGAGTTGTGAGGCTTTGGCCATACGAAAAAGCGCTCCGAGGAGCTTCAAGTAATGTATCAGTAAGTATTTACGCTGTCAAACTATTTTTTCTAAACGGTCTTCTTTAGAGGAATACCGAGATGACGGAAAAATGCTTCAGCTTCAGGCTTTGATTTTGCAGTAGTTACAAGAGTAATTGCAATACCAAATATGTCTTTGAGATCTTCATCAGCGACCTCTGGGAAAATAGAATGCTCTTTAAGACCAATGGTTATATTGCCCATTTCATCAATTGCAGTAGCGTTTAGGCCACGAAAGTCGCGCGTACGAGGAAGTGCAATATGCACAAGCTTGTCGAGAAATTCATACATACGTGTTCCTCGGAGAGTAACTTGATATCCAACAACATCTCCCTCGCGAACCTTAAACTGCGCTATCGACTGTTTCGCAGAGCGAGGTGCTGGTTTCTGACCCGTAATGCGAGCAAGACGATCTTCAACAAGCTTAACGCGTGCTTTGTCTTTTGCAGAGCCTACACCTGAGGAAACAATAATCTTCATGAGTTTTGGTGACTCATGTATGTTTTTGTACTTAAACTCTTTTCCGAGAGTTTCAAAAGTACTTGCCTGTTTTTCTTTAGTAATCATAAGCTTGAATATTAAAATGAATTGCTCTAATTAAGAACTTTCTTCCCTTTTACGGTTATTCGCACACGCTTTCCGTCTTTCATTTCTCGCCCAATTCGAGTGCCTTTCTTCGATACAGTATCCAAGAACATGACATTTGAGGCGTCAATAGCACGAGGTTTTTCAACTATTTGTCCAACCTGGTCTGATGTTCGACCTTTAAGGTGGCGCTTTACGAGTGCGACTCCATCAATCACCACCTTACCATCTTCACGAAGAACACGAGAAATGGTTCCCGTTTTCCCTTTATCTTTTCCAGATACCACTAGTACGTGATCTCCTTTTTTTAGTTTCATTTTCATAAGTAATTTGTTATGGTGTTGATTTTCCAGAATGAACTATACAACTTCTGGTGCAAGAGAGGCGATATTTTGCCACCCACGCTCGATAAGATCACGTGGTACAGGGCCAAAAACTCGATTTCCTTTTGGACCCATTTCTTTTCCTTGTTTTTCTATTATTACAACAGCATTATCATCAAAAGATACGTAAGATCCATTTGCCCGGCGAAATGGCTTTACTTGTCGCACAACAACAGCTTTGTAAATATCCTTTTTCTTCGCTGCTTTTCGAGGCTGAGCGCTCTGCACTGAAATGATAACGACATCGCCAAGCTCTGCGTAACGGCGCTTTGACCCACCAAGCACTTTGAAGACACGAGCAACTGTTGCTCCAGTATTGTCTGCTACTTTTACTATTGTTTGGTCTTGGATCATACGCGTAGTGTTAAAAAGTTGCTTAATTAGTAACTATCTTGAAGTGCTTTAGCTTTGAAAGTGGACGGCACGCGACTATAGTTACCTGATCTCCGATCTGTGTCGTATTTCCAGTATCTTCTACTAGATACTTTTTTGTGCGAGTTTGATACTTTTTGTATTTAGGATGCTTTACATAACGCGACACAGCCACTGTTGCAGTGTCTTTCATTGCAGTTTTCACTACTACTCCACGAAAAGTCTGTGGCTTCACTTCGCGAGTCTTAGTTTGTATTTGTGTTGTTTCTTGAGTTTTTTTCATAAAAGTAATTATGCGTTTTCGGCAATTCCAAGCATCAATGCTGTTTTTCGAGCATGGAGCTCAGTAAAAATTCGAGCGACTTGTCTACGAGTCTTTTGAGGTGCAGCACTGTTTTTTGGGCGACCTCCAGCTGAAGAAAATCGAAGCGTGCGGAGCTCTTCTTGCTGCTTTGCAAGAAGCTCTTGGAGCTCGACTGTTTTCATTTCTGTTAATTTTTGTTTTTTAGTAGCCATAATATAAGTAGTAAGCACTATGCACGCGTTACAACGGTTGTTTTTACTGGGAGTTTTGAGCCCGCGCGACGCAAAGCGTCGCGCGCGACTGCATCAGTAATACCATCAATTTCAAACATAACCCGCCCCGGGCGCACTTCAAATACAAAGTGCTTTGGATCACCCTTACCCTTTCCCATTTTAAGACCTGCTGCTTTTTCAGTAACTGGGCGATCTGGAAAAATACGAATCCACATCTTTCCGCCCTTTCCTGTTGCTCGAGAAAGAACCTTTCGCGCTGCTTCAATTTGATTTGAAGTAATTCGGTGAGGGGTCGTTGCCTTAAGTCCATATGATCCAAATGACACCGTGGTGCCACGAGTATCAGGACGCTGAAGCTTCGCTTCGCTTTTTCGGCCACTTTGCCATTTTCGGTGTTTTACTTTTTTAGGAAATAACATACGCGTAAGATATTTTATGCTGCTCGGCTAGCCGTAGGGCGAGTAGAACTCGCTCGGCCACTTTGCGGTGTTGCATTCACAGCACGACTTGTTGCCTGATGCTCGCGATCAGAAAACTGATCCCCCATATAAATCCAAATTTTAATACCAATTACACCATATGGTAGATTTGCTTCTACCTGAGCATAGTCGATATTTGCACGAAATGTTTGAAGTGGAACTCGTCCTCGTTTTATCTGCTCTGTTCGAGACATATCTGCCCCACCAAGGCGACCTGAAATAACTACTCGTACTCCGATAACCTCGCGTACAGCCATAACCTTTTCAACAGTCTGTTTTAGGACACGTCTAAACGGCATTCTTTTTTCAAGTCCTTCTGCAATCATATACCCAACAACCGCTGCGCTCGTTTCAGGCTGACGAATTTCCATAATGTCTAGTTTTACTGAACGGCCATGAGTTGGTGATACTTTTCGTATTGCGTCAGAAACCTCTTTTCGAAGCTTTGCTGCATTTTCACCAGATCGTCCAATAACCAAACCTGGTCGAGCAGTATGCACAATTGCTCGAACTTCGCTTTGAGTACGCTCTATCTCGACTTCAGTTACATGCATGCCTTTGAGACGCTTTTTAAGAAAAGCTCGCACAGTCTCATCAACGAGAACGTTTTCTCGATAGGTTTTTTTGTCTGCAGCAAACCAACGACTTCGCCAGTCGCGAATAATGCCGAGTCGATGTGCGTAAGGATGTACGGTGTGAGTCATGGTATAAAATCTACTTTTTTTTCAACTTAGCATTTGTATCGAGCGTAACAACTACTGCACTCTTACGGCGACGAATAGGAGCTCCTCGTCCCATAGCACGTGGCATAAGACGCACGAGCATACCAGCACTGTCTACTGTGATATTTTTTACGCGCAATGTCTGAGGATCCTCACCCTTTACTTTTGCGTTTGCGGCAGCAGACTGAATTAGTTTTGCAATAGGCTGCGATGCACGCTTCGGAAGAAATGACAGAATTGCTAAAGCCTCTGAGACATTTTTACCCTTAACGAGCTCCGTCACGAGACGGACCTTACGAGGTGGTTGGTTATAACTAGTGAGTACTGCGCGCATAAAGAGTTTGGATTATAAGATAGCTTGCTGAATTATTTCTTTTTCGCAGGAGCTGCTGGTGCAGCTTTTGCTGCTTTAGCAGCTGCAATTTCTGAAGCCTGGCGCTTCTGCTCTAACTCCTTCTGCATCTTTCCTCCATGTCGTACGAATTTCTTAGTTGGAGAAAATTCTCCGAGGCGGTGTCCGACCATATCTTCGCTCACAAGAACTTCTACGTGAGATTTACCATTATGAACTCCAAACGTAAAACCCACCATTTCCGGAGCAATTTGGCTTCTACGAGCCCATGTCTTAATAACCCCACTTGTGGAGGCCTTTCCTGTGGAAACCTTCTTCATCAACTTTAGGTCGATGTAAGGCCCTTTTTTTAGTGATCGAGACATGAGAAGTAAAAGCCCGCGACGCGGGATAGATAAAATCTATCTGAAATCGTCACAACTGTCAAATTTTCAAGAGTATTCTCCTTAATTACTACTGCCAGAACAGCAATTTGCTATAAAATCCCGCAATTCACTATTCTCATCTTCTTCCTCATCGTACTCATCATCGTCTTCATCTTCTTCCTCATCATCGTCTAAGTTCATAAGCGATGTAAAGATATCGCCAAGAATTTGCACCCTTTGCTCTAGTTTGCTAGTCCTTTCTTCAAGAAAATGCACATGCTCAAACAAATGCTCTCGTTCTGAATTTTGAGTATTGCTTAGTACCGCTTCTGCACAAAGAACATTTTGATTTTTTCGTGACATATTTCGTGTATATTATTCTAATACCCGAAAAATGTAGCACGCGAAGTTAAAATAAAAATGAATTTATATACACGAAAAAATAAATGCTGTGGATAAGTACTAAGCTATCTCTTCTTACCAACTTTTCGTCTTGAAACAATGAATACATTAGAGTATTTTTTTGGAGTGCGTGTCTTCTGGCCTTTTCCTGTAGGTTTGCCCCACATACTCTTTGCGCGGCGTAGACCACGTCCTTGGCGTCCTTCACCGCCTCCGTGTGGATGATCAACTGGATTCATAGCAGTACCACGAACTGTAGGGCGAACACCCTTCCATCGTGAGCGTCCAGCCTTACCATACACAACAAGTCGCTGCTCTTCATTGCTCACTGCACCGATAGAGGCATAGCAGAGATCAGAAACTTTGCGAATTTCGCTTGATGGAAGCTTTACCTGTGTGTAGCCAGCATCATGGGCAACAACTTCAGCGTAATTACCAGCTGAACGTGCAAGACGAGCACCAGCACCGAGCTTAAGCTCAATATTGTATACAAATGTACCAGAAGGGATTTTTCCGAGCGGCATGCGGTTTCCTGGCTTTACTGGCGCATCTTCACCCACAATAAATGTATCCCCTACTTTCATGTCCTTAATTGCAGTCACATAACGACGCTCGCCATCGGCGTAAAGTGCAAGCGCAATGAAAGCTGTTCGATATGGATCGTACTCAATAGTCTCAATTTTCGCAGGAATGTTCTTTTTATTGTATGCAAAATCAACATCGCGAAGACGCTTTTTATGACCACCTCCCTGGTGACGAGTAGTGATGCGACCTTGATTATTTCGTCCAGCGCGATTCTTCTTTGTGCTTAGAAGTGGCTTGTGTGGCTTGTCGCCAGAAAGCACGCCGCGATACGTCACGGTTGTCATCTGTCGTCGGCTCTTTGAAGTTGGTTTGTAGGTTTTCATACGAAATTTGTAATGGCTTTACATTATTTATGCAAACTGTATCGTGTCGCCTTTCTTAAGGTACACGTACGCTTTATGACGGGCAGCGCGAACACCGAAACCACGACGAGTACGAAGTGCCTTTCTCTTTGCAGGGAGATTTACAACGCGAATCTGCCGAG
>DAIDID010000014.1 GCA_027459545.1 Candidatus Parcubacteria bacterium
GCTTGCGTTATCGAAACATCTTACACACAAGCATCTTGGTGCAATAGTCTGGCGAATATTTTTTCTAGTGCTTGTGTATATTTTTGTGGAGGTTGTACTGCAGCTGATTCTTGGTTTTGTCTTTGGTTTTCTTCCAAGCTATACAGGAGCAGTACTCGCAAGTCTTATTACTGACATCATTCTCTTCTTGGTTGTGATACCTATTTTCTATGCTTCTTTCTTTTCGCTTTATACGGGAGTGGATGCAAGTCAGGTAATAGACACCGATTCAAAATCACACGGCGAGCACCGTGGTATACTCGGAACACTTGCGTTTATTGGGTTTCTTGCAGTATGTGCGCTCCCTATGCTTATTGGTTTTTCTTCTGCACTGAGAGCTCCTCATCCTGAATATCCTCGTATGATGCTGCAAAATGCTACAACTATGGCACACTATGGCACTTCAACTACAACAACTTCAGGTACTTCACACTAAACAAACCCGAGTGAAAAAAAGCACCCTCGCCTTTTTTCTAGTGCTTTTTTTGAGTAGTACTCCGCTGCTTGCTCATGCGGATACTTCAACACAACAAATAAATGGCACTAGTCCAATGGCTGGACAAACGTTCATTGAACGAGCAAAAGTATTGAGTGTCGTGTCTTCAACAGTAAAGGAAATTCCTGGTACAAAAACTACAGCAAATTACCAAACGCTGAGTGCATACGTTATAACTGGTCCTGATGCAAAGAAGACAGTCACGGTTATTAACGACTACCTCGGGCTTACAGCCGGTCAGGAATTTTATATGACGCACATTATTGATCCAAGCGATGGAATAGATGCATATAATGTAACTGAACCGTATCGACTCCCTGCAGTTTTTGAGTGGATTGGATTTTTTGTACTCATCGCACTTTTTTTCGGTGGATGGCAAGGACTTCGTGGATTGCTTTCGCTCGGAGTTAGTATTGGTGCGATTGTATACGTGCTCTTGCCTGGTATTTTAGATGGCTACTCGCCAGTACTTTTGAGTATGGGTATTTGTTCAGCGATTGTGCTTGTGGGCTCGTACATAACGCATGGGTTTACGAAAACTACGACCGCTGCTGTGTTTGGAATGATCATTACAATTATAATTACAGGAGGACTTGCGTATCTTGCAGTGCACACAACTCAGCTTTCTGGCTATACAAATGAAGACGCGGCGTATCTTGATTTACAAACGCAAGGAACGATTGATTTTGTCGGGCTACTGCTTGGAGGAATTATGATTGGACTCCTCGGTATTTTGTATGACGCAGCAATAAGCCAAGCCGTTGCGATTGAGGAAATACATGCAGCTGCTACACACTACTCTCGACCAAAAGTGTTTCGTCGAGCAATGCGAATGGGCAGGGAACATATTGGAGCGCTCATAAATACCCTTGCGATAGCGTACGTCGGAGCGTCACTCCCACTCCTGCTTCTTTTGCATTTTTCAAATACTTCACTTGCTGTTAATTTAAACCAAGAGATTTTTTCAACGGAGATTATTCGTACTGTTATAGGTAGTATCGGATTAATTCTCGCAGTTCCGATAACCACACTTATTGCTACTTTTATGCTTGTACCATCAAAGCACAAAGAACATCGTGCGGAGTTAGGAGGTGGTACGAGTTAAACTATATCTATGGACAAATCACGAATAGAAACATTCAGCGACAGTATCTTTGCAATAGTTATGACGCTGCTCATTTTCTATATACGGGTGCCCGATAGTGCAGGGTCCATAACAGACGGGCAGGTTTGGTCGATCTTAGCTTCACTTTCACCACTCATCATAAGCTACTTTTTGAGTTTTCTAGTGCTTGCCGTTTTTTGGGTAAACCACAATTTCATGTTTCATTCGTTTATGAAAAAAATAGATAGTCGCATAAATTTTCTAAATCTCATCTACTTGCTTTTTATTGTGTTTATTCCTTTTTCTTCAAATCTATTTGGCTCGTATCCATACAACCAGCCCGCTGCACTTATATATGGTCTCAATATCTTTGCGGTAATGGTTTTGCAAGCAATGATGATGCAGTATATGTCTAAGCATAAAGAACTACGAAATGAATTATCTTCAAGAATTGTGAAGCAGGTGCGCATACGCACTGCTCTTACTGAAGGTTCTTATGTACTAGGTATACTTTTTACTTTTGTGTTTACTCCGATCAGCATTTTCTTTTATTTATTTCCAATGATTTTTAATATCATTCCTGGATCACTGAATCTCGTGGAGCGATTGTTTAAATTTGAGCTTACGTAAACTTTGCGTTAGTATTGCAGATGAGCAAGGGAAACTGAAAAGTTTGTTTTTGTCTCAGAGCGGCGCGCGGAGCGCGCCGCAATCAATTCGCCGATGTAGCTCAGGGGTAGAGCAACTCCATGGTGGGCCGCAAAGCCCTGCCCATTAATTTCGTGAGGAATTAATGAATCCCGAATAACGGTTAATAGCACCACATGCCAAGACCGTGGCGCATATTTTCATAAATGAAAATATGCGCCCGAACGACTGACAAGGGTATCTCGATTTTAAAATGATTGAGATAAATATACAGTCTAGCCCTCCTTTAGTGGCTCGAAGAGGAGGTTGAAGCGAAGGAGTAGGTCGGCAGTTCAATTCTGCCCATCGGCTCAATTTCATAAAGAAAGTATCTTTATTTCATTTTGTATTGAATAGTCTCTGGTATTGTTCCTGAATGAATCCAAAAAAGCCACGATCAAATTGCTTGTTGTGTGGAAAAGAACCTGCGAGACCATTCTACAAATATTGTAGCAATATTTGTCAGATGAAATATCAAAATGAGAGACTTCTTGAAAAATGGAAAGCTGGCGAGGTGTCTGGTTTAACTAGCATCGGAACAGTTAATGACCCAATAAAGAGATATTTAAGAGAGAAATTCGAAAATAAATGTTGTATATGTGGATGGTCTGAAGTAAATCCAAAAACAGGAAAAGTACCATTAGTAGCTGACCATATAGATGGGAACTGGAGAAATAACACTGAAACTAATCTTCGACTAATTTGTCCGAATTGTGATTCTCTCAGTCCAACATATGGAGCCTTAAATAAAGGTAATGGAAGAGCTCATAGAACGGTAAGCCAAAGAACTCGTGAGGCACACATGCTATAAAAATGATATATTTTTTCAAGTTGCCACCTTAGCTCAGTTGGTAGAGCGATAGTATCGTAAACTATAGGTGCCCGGTTCGATCCCGGGAGGTGGCTCAAGAAAAGAAATGTGCTTTTTGCTATACTCAGCAGATGAGCCATGAGTTTCAGAATGATGTTCCAGCGCAAGACAAAACTCGCCTTGAAGAGATTGAGGCGCTAATGGCGACTGCGGATTTTTGGACAGATAAAGACGAGGCACAGAAAATAGTGAGGGAGTATCAGAGCTTGAAAGAAGGTGCCGGCGAAGCCAGCGCCAGTTCCGATGGCGATATTCATAATTCAGGCAGTGCAACGATTGGAATTTTAGCAGGAGCTGGTGGAGATGATGCTGAAGACTTCGTAAGAATGCTCCGAAAAATGTATGAAGCGTATGCAGATAAAAAAAATTGGCGCGTGATTGAACTTCATGAAAATGAAAATGATCACGGAGGCTTTAGAAATGTACTTATTGAACTAGTGGGGAAGGGAGTGTATGGAAGACTTAAGCACGAGTCGGGTGTGCATCGTCTTGTGAGAATTTCTCCTTTTAATGCAAATAGTAAGCGACAAACGTCTTTTGCACTTGTTGAAGTTCTTCCAACACTTACTCCACAAGACACCGTAGTGCTGCATCCCGATGATTTGGAGATAACGTTCGCCCGCTCCGGAGGAGCGGGCGGTCAAAACGTAAACAAGCGGGAGACCGCCGTTCGCATTACGCACAAACCCTCAGGTGCAGCAGTGCATGTTTCAAGTGAGCGAAGCCAAATCGCAAACAGAGAGAAAGCTATGGCACTCATAAAGTCAAAGCTCTATGCAATAGAAGAGAAAAAACGTGCAACTGAAGCAAAAGGTCGCTCTATTGCCGCAACTACGGCAAATGAATGGGGTAGTCAGATTCGCTCCTATGTTTTGCACCCATATAAGCTGGTTAAAGACCACGAAACAGGCTATGAATCTCACGATCCTGAGGCAATTCTCTCTGGAAACCTTGATAATTTCATAGACGAGATTGCCGCTCATAGGGTACAATAGGCAGAACAACTGACTTTTGAAATCATGATTTATTTCGACAATGTATCCAAAATATATCGAGATGGCACTCCTGCGCTCGAAGACATCACTATTGCGATACAGCCAAAAGAATTTGTTTCTATTGTCGGGCATTCAGGCGCAGGTAAGACAACGCTTCTTAAAATGCTTTTAGCTCAAGAACGACCAACTGCAGGATCAGTTTTTTTTCAAGACATAGATGTACACGCGCTCGCTGCTTCGGCAGTGCATTTTTATAGACGTAAAATGGGCATGGTTTTTCAAGACTTCAGACTTATTCCAAACAAAACAGCGTATGAAAACATCGCCTTTGCTATGGAAGCAGCAGGAAGACCAGATGACGAAATTGAGTCTGATGTGCCGTACATTTTAAATCTCGTTGATCTCGGCAGTAAAGCAAATCATTTCCCAAATCAACTCTCTGGAGGAGAGCAACAGCGTGTGGCAATAGGTCGAGCAATTATAAATCAGCCCGACGTTATTATTGCAGATGAACCAACTGGTAATCTCGATCCAATAAACACCTATGAAGTCATTGAAATTCTAAAGAAGATAAATGAGCTCGGTACAACAGTGCTCATTACGACGCATAATAAAGGAGTAGTCGATGCTATGGGCAAACGAGTTATTACGATGGATCGCGGACGAGTTATTCGCGATGATCAGCAAGGGCACTATATACTATAATTACATTATGTTTACTGGAATGCGACGTGTCTTAGTGGGTGGAACCAAAAACTTCTTTAGAGGAGGAGCCGTTTCAGTGGCAACAGTCATAATTATGACTGTGACACTCATAATAATTGGAATTTTGATATTCCTTTCAGCACTTCTTTCCTTTACGCTCGCACAAATACAGGACAAAGTGGATGTGAGTGTGTACTTTACTCCTGCTGCTGCAGAGGGTGATGTGTTGAACTTAAAAGACCAGCTAAGCCAGTTGCCGAGTGTTGAGAGTGTTACATATACGTCAAGCGATCAGGCACTTCAGGAATTCAAGACGCGCCACGCAAACGATCAGCTCACGCTCAATGCTCTTAATGAGCTTGGAAACAATCCCCTTGGCGCGTCGCTTGCCATAAAAGCGTACGATCCTTCTCAGTATCAAAGCATTGTTAATTACATTTCAAATGATCAATCACTTCAGTCCGCAGGAGTGTCTATTATTGATCATATCGACTACTACGAAAATCAAGACGTTATAAATAGACTCACTGCTGCAATTCACGATACAGAGCGCGCAGGGCTGATTATCGTCGCTGTGTTTGCTGTAGCCTCAATCATCATTGCTATAGCAACAGTTCGACTCGCTATTTATAGTTCTCGAGAAGAAATCGAAGTGATGCGTTTAGTAGGTGCTTCAAATGCCTACATACGTGGTCCATTCATTGTTGCGGGAATCATTGGAGGAGTTATTTCTTCAGCTATCACACTTGTCATATTTACACCGATACTCTGGTATCTCGGAGCGAATTACACGTCGTGGCTTGCTGGCTTTGATACCTTTGCATACTACACTGGGCATTTCATAGAAATAATTGGCGCGCTTGTAGGATCAGGAATTATACTTGGTGGTGTTGCGAGTTTCTTAGCAGTTCGAAGATATCTTAAAGCGTGAGTATGGCAACTGAAGGACATAAGTATATTTTCGTAATGGGCGGCGTGATGTCTGGTGTAGGGAAAGGAATCGCAGCTTCTTCAATGGGACTTATTCTTCAGGAGCGTGGGCATAAGGTTAATTTAATAAAAATCGATCCATATCTAAATGTAGACGCGGGTACTATGAACCCAACTGAGCATGGCGAGGTTTTTGTACTTCGGTCAGGACTTGAAACGGACCAAGACATGGGAAACTACGAGCGTTTTCTTGGACGTGACCTCACTCCGGAAGACTACATGACGAGCGGTATGGTGTATCAATCAGTTATTGCGCGCGAGCGAGCGCTTGAGTATGGCGGAAAGTGCATTGAAGCAATTCCACACGTACGTGACGAAATTCTTCGTCGTATTGAGGCTGCTGCAGCTCACAATGGCAGTAACATTTCAGTAATTGAAGTAGGAGGCACTGTCGGTGATTTTCAAAATGCACTCTTTATAGAAGCTGCTCGCGTGCTTAGACTTCAACACCCTGACGATGTGCTTTATGTAATGGTCTCGTATCTTCCTGTACCCGGTACGCTAGGGGAGATGAAAACAAAGCCTACGCAAAGCGCCGTGCGCGAATTAAATTCATACGGAGTGCAGCCCGACTTCATTATCGCGCGCTCAGCAGGATCTATGGATGAAAAGCGCAAAGAAAAACTCGCTATCTGGTGTAATGTCCGCCCAGATAGAATTATTTCTGCTCCAGACGTAGAAAGTATTTATGACGTTCCGCTAAATTTTGAAAATGACAACTTTGGAGATTTGCTCCTTGATGCTCTCGATCTTCCTGCGCAAGCGCACCCAGATATGCAGAAGTGGCGTACATTTGTGGAGAGTATTAAAAATGAACGAGAAGAAGTAACCATAGGAATAGTCGGGAAGTATTTTGATACAGGAGACTTCGTGCTTTCAGATGCGTATCTTTCAGTAATTGAAGCGTTGAAATTTTCTGGAGCGGCACTTGGAGTAAAGCCAAAAATAGAATGGGTAAATGCAAAAGATTTTGAAAAAGGGACGGAGGTAGAAATACTTTCAAAATACGACGGCATAATTGTGCCAGGAGGATTTGGTGAGACAGGAATAGAAGGAAAGCTTAAGGCAATTCGCTACGCGCGCGAGCAAGGTATTCCATATTTCGGTTTGTGCTATGGTATGCAGCTCATGGTGGTGGAGTATGCACGAAATGTTCTTGGACTTGAAGGTGCACATACTGTAGAAATAAATCCAAACGCACCGCATCCTGTCGTCGATGTTATGCCCGAGCAAGTCGCACTTATACGAGAAGGAAAGTATGGCGGCACAATGCGACTAGGCTCATATGAAGCACGCTTGGAAAAAGGAACTATCGCACATGCTGCATATGGAGTTGAAGCTATAGAAGAACGGCACCGCCACCGTTATGAAATTAATCCAGATTATGTAGAAAAAATAAAAGAAGCGGGACTAGTCTTCTCAGGAGTCTCACCAGACGGGATTCTTATGGAGATAGCTGAATTGCCACAGGAAAAGCACCCATTTTACCTTGGTACGCAATTTCACCCTGAGCTTCAGGCACGACCGCTTGCGCCACACCCTTTATTTACGGCTTTTTTAAGGGCATCCCTCAAAAAGCGCGCTAGTTAGTCACATTTCATGCTTCAGTAGTGAATTCAAAAGTGCTATAGTATAGGGGTCTCGCGTTACACAATAACCATTACGTAAATTAGTATGAATACTACTGGAAAGATTGTTCTTGGAATTATCGTTGTACTTTTGATCGCAGGAGGTGCCTACTACTGGTACTCAATGACACAAAAGCCAACAGGAAGTACTCCCATGACTGCTTCTAGCAACAGCTCAAGTACTCCAATGGCAACAGGCTCTGCAGCAGATGCCGCAAATCCATTGCCAGGAGGCACAAGTAATTCCGATGCTGCTCTTTCAAAGGATACGGCAGCAATTGATGCACAATTGAATGGATTGAGCTCTGACAGTGCAAATGTAACTTCAAGTGTAAATCAACCAGCGGCGCAGTAATACTAAAATACTAAAAATAAGTTTCACTCTATGAAAAAAGTATCTATCATCAGCACATCAGTGGTTTTTAGTTCAATTCTTGCATTTGCACCGCTCGCTGCATTTGCACAAACCGCTACTGTAGGTGCGTCAGTAACTGCAGGCACAAATGCCTCAGCCTCACTTAGTTCACTTATTGCAAAAGGTGATGCAGATATTGCAAGTCGTATCACTGCTCTAAATGATCTCTCAGCTCGCATTGGCGAAATGAAAAATGTCTCAGCAGCTGAGAAGACATCACTACAAGGAAATATTGCATCAGAAATTCAAAATCTTACGAGTCTTAAGTCAACTGTAGACACTGCAACAAGCGTCTCAAGCTTACGAGCAACTCTAAAGAGTGATATAAATAGCACACGCATTTATATTCTTGTTCTTCCGCAAGGAAGAATTGCAGCAGCAGCAGACCGAATTGCGACTATTGTGAGCCTGATGCAGCAATTAAGCACAAAGCTTTCTGCTCGGATTTCATCAGCACAAAGTGCAGGTGTAGATGTCTCAGCGGCGCAGTCGGCGTACACAGACATGCAGACGCAAATTGCAAATGCAAACACTTCTTCTCAAGCAGCACTAAGTGAGACAGTGTCTCTCACACCAGATCAAGGTAATACAGCGCTACAGGCTTCAAATACTGCAGCTGTTAAAGATGCTGCGGCTAAAATACGAAGCGCAGTTGCAGATCTTAAGGCTGCGAGAGCTGATATAAAAATTATAGTAAGTGCAGTAAAGGGAACAGGCAGTGCTTCTGCAACAGCAAGCACAACCGCTCAGTAAAAATGGATTAATGGAACTTTTTCGGTTTTTTTGCTAAAATCGAATTGTTCAGTAGAGGTGTATCTTTGATACTCTCACGTGGCGCGAAGCGAAGCTTCGCGCCACGCCATTGCGAGATCGTCTAATGGTAGGACGCAACCCTCTGGAGGTTGTTATCTTGGTTCGAGTCCAAGTCTCGCAGCATTGTTAAAATTGACCCGTTTTTAGGGGCAGTTGCCAGTATGTGATACGGACTTTTGTATTGTATTTGCTTCACTTTTCCGTTTTCAATGGAAAGGTTCCCAAGTAGATTTTCAAGGATAGAACGTTTTTTCATTTCATCAGCCGCCAAAAACTCAGAAGTGGCTCTACTGCCTCGCAAAAACACTTCTTTGGTCGGTTCCAAAGTAACAACAGGTTGTGAGGATTTCGCCTTCTCGAGCTGGCTCGTAAGATCAATGCGTTCATGCTTCAGTGCGGCAGCTTTCTGGTCGTAGAGTTCTTGGGTGATCTGTTCGGACAGGAAAGCGTCTAGGAGGCGAGATTCTCGGGCAGGGAGCATGTTCAGGCGTTGCTCGAGTGATTCTATGACGAGCCTCGAATCACCACCTTTTTCAGCAAGCTGCACTTGAGCCGCCTTGTACATAAGTTCAATTTTGCGTTCTGAGAAGTGGAGAGACTTAAATAGCTCGGCCACTTCCTTGTTGAGGTCGTCTTCGCGGACGTACTTCTTATGGGAATCACAAATACCTTTGCCATTGGTGCAGTAGTAATACTGGTGGCCTTTCTTGAGCGAGGCCGTAATCATACAGCCGCAGGACTCACACGTCATGAAGCCGCGAAGGGGAAAGAGGAGAGCATTATTCTTTGCGCGTGGACGCGACGTACCGGACATAATCGCCTGCGCCGTATCAAAATCGTCTTTGGTGATGATCGGCTGGTAGTTGCCCTTGTATAGTTTTCCGTTGCGCTCCATGACACCCGTATAAAAGCGCGTTGTGAGAATTCTTTGCACATAACTTTTTAAGACTTTTCCACCTGAGCCAGTTCGTAAGCCTTCTTCATAGAGCGCGTTTGCGATACTCGCAAAGCTATGGCTTCCCGAGAGGTAGAGTTCGTATATGCGCCTCACATAGCGACTTCGATCAGGATCAAGCACAATAGCCTTGCCTTCGTTTAAGTATCCGAACGGAGCTTTGTTTGGCCACTCACCGCGCTGCATTTTTTCGTCGAGGCCTCGCTTAACGTTGACGCTGAGGTCATCAACATATTTCTTTGCCATGCCGAACGAGAGGCTCATCATAAATTTATCGTCGGGCGTATTGCGATAGGTTTTCTCGTACGTGCGAATCTCGATAATCTTTCCTTGATCCATAAGTTCAAGGAGCATGCCGCCGTCAACCATATTTCGTGCGAGCCGATCTATGTTCCAGACAAGGAGCGAACAGCCCTTGTACTTCCGTATGCTCGTAAGCATGTCGTTGAAGACCGAACGGCCGGAAGCCTTGGCGGACATGCTCTCTTCGTACATAGCTCCAATCTCG
>DAIDID010000015.1 GCA_027459545.1 Candidatus Parcubacteria bacterium
CAGTGCCGATGTTTTGTCCGATATCAGTTTCCTGCTTGAGAATGCCGAGAATAAGCGCAGGATCGACCCCTGTTTCTGCTCCTGCTGTCTTTGCAAGTGAAATCGCTGCGGGTAACGAGATCGAGCCAGAATTACCTGCGAGCGCGAAGAGTTCTGCTTTTATCTCTGCAATTGTTTGTTTCTGAACATTATAAATACCTTCATAGGTGGTTTGCTGGTTTTTTGTTTTGGTAAGCAAGACTTCTTTTTGTGCTTCTTCACTTTGAATTGACTGCTCTTCAAGTGTTTGCTCTGTTGCAAGCTGCTGTGCTTGCGTCTGCTGATCCTCAAGAGCGCTTTTCTCCGTTTCTGTTGTGGCGACGGTGCCCGTTATCTGGTGGTACGATGAGGCTAGCTCTTGATTTATAGCAGCAAATGAATCAAGGTCCGCAAAGAAATTTGAAATATCTTGCGAAGAAAGTGCAACTTCCACTAGCGAGTAATTATCTATTTCATTTGTTTGGCGAATAATTTGCGACAGTGTTTGCTTCTCGTCTGAAAGTTGTCCACTTAAAGAGACAATTGTATTACTGTGGATGATGATGTTGCTTTTGAGTGCTTCTATTTGTACTTGAGTTGCTTGAAGCTGGAGTTTTGATTTTTTAATTTGCGCAGTAAGCGTGTCTATTTGATTTTGTAGAGAGGTGTGCTCTCCTTGAAGTGTGTTTAAGGTGTCTTGTGTTGAAGCTATTTCAGTGTCAAGTTGATTTAATTCAGACTGAAGCATTGCTCTTTGTGAAGCAACATTTGAACTCCCAGAGCTAGTAGTTTGTGCGTACATAAACCTCGCACCAGCAGTAAGTACTGTGCCAGCTAGTACCGTAAGTATGAAAACACCGAGTATGAAAGCGATTTTTCTCCGAAAAATCGCTTTGAAGCTACCTTTTCGCATGGAAACTTAGTATACCACGCAGGTATTTCGATTTTTCCTACGTATATCGAGATACTATTCTGCTGATGCAGCTTCTTCAGTCTTACCTTTCTTTTCTACTTCGATAGCGTCCATATTTGGAGCAGCTGCTGTGTCTTCTGATTCAACTTCCACTTCCTGAATGAGTGCAATGACTTCATCTCCTTCGACTTGCGCTACCACTCCCTTAGGAAGCTTTATGTCTCGCACGTGGATTTGGTCACCTATATTTTCAAGCACTGAGATGTCTACTTCGATTTCGTGTGGAAGATCCGCGGCCTCAGACTCTATTTTGAGCTCGTGCATAACCTTCACCAAGTTTCCTCCTGCCTTTACTGCAGATGATTCCCCAACGAAAGAAAGTGGTACTGCAACTTCAACCTTTGCGCCTTTCTCAATAGCATAAAAGTCGGCATGGCGAGGTACGCTGGTGACGGGATCAAGATCAACATCGTGTATGAGCACTTGCATTGAAGCTTTGCTCACCCCTGAAAGCTCGATAACGGTTGACTCCCCTTCGTCACGAAGAATTTTCTTAAATTCTAGTAGTGGAAGTGCTATAGAAATTGGCTCTTGTTTTGGTCCATATACTACAGCAGGCATAAGACCCTCTTTTGAGAGCTTTGCTGAGCTTTTTCCAGTAATTGTGCGAGGTGTTGCAGTAAGCGAAATCATATATATGTAGTATGACGAGTATGCCCGAAATTCTCAAAAAGCGCAAGCAATGGCTGTAGTTGTTTAGGGCATTATGCCTGAAGCGCTGCAACGGCTTCTTTGAGGCGTTTTAGAAATGCCTGTCTAGCAACGGGAAAGTTTTCTTGCTTCCCTGCCCACGCAATAAGCGCTTCTTCTTGAAATGCGCGTGCATATGAAAAAGTCAGAGGCCACGGCGCATGCTTCGCATGCGCCGCTTTCGTAATAGCTGCGAGATTTGCTACTGCCTCATCCGGACTCTGCCCACCAGACAAAAAAACTATCCCAGGAATACTAGCTGGCACTGCTTCCATAAGTGCACCAAGCGTATCTTCGGCGACTTCATCTGGAGTGTCTTTGTGTCCACTCTCGCTTCCAGAAAGAGCCATCGAGCTTTTAATTATCACTGCTGACATATCAACTGCCTGATCCTCCATTGCTGCAACCAGTGCATGCATCATTTTCGTAATAACTTCCCGAGCGCGGAGCCTGCTGTGATTTCCATCAAGCAGTACTTCTGGCTCAACTATCGGAACCATTCCAGCCTTTTGGACTTCAAACGCATATATGGCAAGACGCTTTGCATTTTCAACTAACGCCTTGGTCGTTGGAAGTCTGTCTCCATCAATTTTTATAACAGCGCGCCATTTTGTGAAGCCGGGATTATGTTTTGATTTAAATTCCAGCACACGCTCGGTTAAACCAATCAATCCTTTTGTGATAGTTTCCTCTGGACTTTCTGGGAATGGCTCGAGACCTTCGTCTACTTTAATGCCTGGAATAATGCCTCGCTTTTTAAGTGACTCTGGAAAATATAATCCATCTTCATCATCTTTCTGGTCGAGTGTTTCAGAAAAAAGAATAATTCCTGAAAGATACCTCTCAATTTCTGGAGCTTCTAGAAATAAATCTCGAAACTCCCTTCGCATTTCAGGACCTGTTGCTATCCCGTAGAGCGCGAGGCGCTTTTGATCAGCTGAGGAGTTACTTTCATCCGCAGCAAGAATTCCTTTGCCTTTCGCAACCAACTCTCGCGCTACTTCAGAAAGATCAAACATAGGTAAATTGTAGCATGGCGAGAAAGAGAGCAAGTGCTATAAAAAGGGCTCTCGGAGCGCGACGGCGCGAGAGCGAGCCGATTTTTTAGCAAAAAAATACGGCGTACCTTTTTATAGCACTTGCTCTCTTTCTCATGTTAAAATAGCTAAAATATGGAACCACTTGATTTTCTTGCTATTGGCGACATCGTAACAGAGCCATTTATTAGATTAAAAGATGCAGAGGTATTTACAAAAGAAGACGGCTCAGTGCGATTAAGCATTTCGTGGGGTGATAAAATTCCGTATGACTTTGAAATTCCACTTCCAGCTGTGGGAAATGCAGCAAATGCAGCCGTTGGAGCAGCAAGACTCGGTCTGCATGCAGGCCTAAATGCATACGTTGGAAAAGACGCACTAGGGGACGAGTGCCTTGCAGTTCTTAAAAATGAGCATGTAGACACTACATACATGGTGCAAGAAGAAGGAAAACAAACAAATCACCACTTTGTGCTTTGGTATGAAAGCGAGCGAACGATTTTGGTGAAGCATACAGAGTTTGATTATCAACCACCCAAAGTGTCTGCCAGCCCAAAGTGGATTTATCTCTCATCTCTTTCTGAGAACTCCTTACCTTTTCATATAAAACTCGAAGAGTTTCTTGCGCAGCATCCTGACTCAAAACTCACCTTCCAGCCAGGAACATTTCAAATGAAGATGGGCGTTGAGGCACTAAAAGCGCTTTATGAGCGTACGGAACTATTTGTCGTAAATAAAGAAGAAGCCGAGCGAATCTTAAAGCTCACGCCAAATAAACAGCTTCCTACCTTGCTCAAGGGACTAAAAGAGCTTGGGCCAAACATCGTCTCAATAACCGACGGCACAAAAGGTGCGTATGCGTATGATGGAAATGAAATGCTTTTTGTACCAATGTATCCAGATCAAAAACCACCATACGAACGAACGGGTGCAGGAGATGCGTACGCTTCGAGTATTAGTGCTGCGCTCGCACTCGGACTTCCTCTTCGCGAAGCACTTCTATGGGGACCAATTAATTCTATGTCCGTAGTGCAGCAGATAGGTGCACAGCGAGGCCTACTCACTCGTGAAGAATTAGATGCCTTTCTAGCAAACGCTCCTGCTTCATATAAAACTTCAGATCTGTAAACTAAAAATTTGAAACATTCAGCCTTCTTACTGAACTATTTTTCGTACAGCATCAGCAATGCGTGCTGCAGACAAACCATAGTGCTCAAGTAGTTCCTCGGGAGTTCCGGACTGCCCAAACACATCTTGTGTGCCAAGTCGTGTAATTTGTACGGGATATGTTTCACTCAGAAATTCTGCGACCGCGCTTCCAAATCCTCCAAGTACATTGTGCTCCTCTATGGTAATAACTTTACCTGTGCGCTTTGCTGCAGAAAGTATTGCTTTTGTGTCTAGGGGCTTTATAGTCGGCACGGAAAGAACGAGTGACTTAATGCCTTCTGCGTCGAGAGCGCGAGTGGCAGCGAGCGCTTGGTATGCCATACTGCCTGTCGTTAAAATGCTTATATGTGGCTGATTGCCGAGAGATGTGTCTTCAGAGAAATTTTCAGAATCCCATAAAAGCAAAGCTTTTCCTATTTCAAATGGAGTTTCGACTGTTGTAAAAAGTGGTGTTGGCGAGCGACCAAATCGTATATATATAGGTGTTGTTACTTTTGCGGCAGCCACCACTGCTTTGCGAGCTTCTTCTGCGTCGCTTGGCGCTATCACAACCATGCCTGGCAGCATGCGCATGAGCCCAATATCTTCGAGCATTTGGTGTGTCGCGCCATCAGGACCAACCGATACTCCCGCATGCATTCCACAGACTACAACATGCTGTTTATTGAGTGCGATCGTGGTGCGTATTTGCTCATAATTTCTTCCAGGAGAAAATGCAGCATATGAAGCCATAAATGGCACTTTTCCTGCAAGCGCAAATCCAGCTGCTGTAGCTGCCATGTTTTGCTCTGCAATTCCCATTTCAATAAATCGCTCGGGAAATTCTTTTTGAAACCATTCCGCTCGTGTACTTTCAGAAAGATCAGCACAAAGCACAAAGACATCAGGATTTTCTGTACCTGCTTCTACTGTGCCTGTACCAAACCCATCTCTTGTAGGTTTTTGTAGATTTTTTTCATCAAAAATATTTTGAACCAGCTTTGCGTCAGGATTAATCATAGTAAATGTTATGCATACTCGTGCGGGAGCTTACCTTTCATCGTTCGAATATCTTTAAGGAACGCTTTCCCTTCTTCTGCAGTTGGTGGCTTACCATGCCAACGATAGTCAAATTCTATTTCGGGAACCCCTTTACCTGGAATTGTGTGAGCAAGTATAAGTGTGGGCTTTTCATATATAGCCTTTGCTTCTTCAACTGCTTCTATACATTGACGAATGTTGTGCCCGTCAACCTCAATAACGTGCCAATTAAATGCTTCGTACTTTGCGCGAAGCGATTCAAGCGGCATAACGTCTTCAGTCATGCCATCAATTTGGATATTATTTCTATCTATAACTGCAGTGAGATTGTGTAGTTTGTGTTTTCCTGCCCACATGACCGCTTCCCAGACGTTGCCTTCGTCTTGCTCTCCATCACCCATGAGCACATACACACGGCGCGGCGAAGCCGCGCCGTTTCCCTCCTGCATTTGTTGCGTTTTCCACACATATGCAATTCCATTTCCCTGTGAAAGTCCTTCACCAAGCGGACCAGAAGTGGTTTCAAGTCCTGGCAGTCTCACTCTTTCAGGATGACCTTGCAGTCGCGATCCAAATTTTCGTAGCGTTACGCATTCTTCAACTGGAAAATACCCAGCGTGCGCCATTGCGGCATAGCGCACCGGCACTATGTGGCCATTTGAAAGTATAAGCCTATCTCGATCTTCCCAATCAGGATTTTTTGGATCGTGCTTTAGTATATGAAAATAAAATGCGGCGAAGATATCTGCCATGCCAAGTGGTCCTGCTGTGTGTCCACTTCCTGCAGCCACAAGCATTTCAATAATCGTCTCCCGAATTGCTTCAGCTTTCTCTTCAAGTTTTAAAATTTCTGCATCAGTAACTGCCATACTCTAAATAGGATAGCATACAGACCCTTCAATATACCTCTCTCGAAAGGTCTGTATGCTATCTAGTTACGCGTACACACCGTACTCTTGAATGAGTTGCGTAAATTTTTCAAGTTCTTCTTGTAGATTTTTTGCTCTCCAAAGCGCGGAGCCAACAACTAATCGATCCACGCCCGCGCTTAAAAGCGCGGGCGCCGTCTCAAGTGAAACTCCACCATCCACTTGAATTGTCATCTTGGGGTGCTTTTTTTTGAATTGCGCTATCTTACGAAGCACTTCTTTATCAAAAGGCTGACCTTGCTTTCCGATACTTGTAATTCCCATAAATTGCACATAGTCTGCATCAGCAAGAAATGGTTCGATAAGCGAAAGCTCTGTGCTGATGTTTATTGCAAGTCCAAGTGAGAGAAGTCCTGGCGCAAAGTCTTTCGCATGACCGTACTTTATTTGTAGATCTGTAATTGCTTTTGGTAAATAATTTGTACTCTCCACATGTATCGTCATGCGAACCGCACCTGCCTCTATCCAAAGACCCGTTACTTCTTCTGGATTTGAAACCATTAAATCCATTTCATATTGCAACTGATCTACGTATGGCAGCATGTCTCCCGCTGGAAAAATTTGAGACAATGCATCGGCTTTTGAATTTACACCAAGTGCTGTATAGGGCCATGTTGCAGGAGTTGTAAATCTTCCGTCTATAATATCTATCTGCACATCTGAAACCACCCCTACGAGCTGTAGTAATTTCTGCTCGAGATCTTCTCGCGAGGTGGTGAGTATCGCTGGTACTAAGACGCTCATACTAAAAGTATAGCAAAGATCTACTGCTGTTCGGACTGTATACGTATGAGACTTGCCTTTACTGCTGACTGCGAAATAGAACTTGAAATAAAGCTAGTGTATACCGCTACACCAAGGACTAGTATAGAGAGCATAAATATAAATACGAGTAGTGCTTTATTTTTTTTATTTTTAAACGTGGGAGCATTGCGCTGCTGTGTGAGAGGATCTTCGTCGAAGAAAAGAGTGTTCATACCTATTATATTAAAAGCTAATGCCTTTGGGAGAAAAAACTGCCCAAGCGACATTATGGAAAGTATACCCCGTAGATGGTGCGGGATTAAACGTCACGCCATCGGGATTTGAAAAATCAGTATGCTGAGGATTGTAATCCATGAAAAGATAATTTGCTCCGTTAGATTCATATACGTAGCAATTGGTGTCGGTAGTTTGACCTTGAACAAAAGCAGGGTCAGTTGGAATAGATTGGATGTATTTAGGAACTAGTGCTGGGATAAGCGTGCCTTTTATTTGAGTAAATGGATAGCCACAGGCAGAATCGAGTGAATGTCCTGAAGGTGTGCCAGACTTAGGTACTGAAGAAAGTGGATACGTACCATAGTCGGCATAGTACGCATCGAGCGCCATTTCCACTTCCCGCAAATTTGAAAAGCGTGTCGCGTCTTGGCTTCTATTACGAGTAATAGTGATGGCAGATGAAAAAAGCGAAATACACGCAGCAACGATTGCAATAACCGTGACAAATTCAAAACTGCTGAAAGCGCGAGCACGCAGTACACTCATAAAAGCACTATAGCACTTTAAAATTCTGCGATTCTTCGCTGATGACGCTCAAGTGTTGAAAAAGGAGTAGTGAGAAAAATATCTACTGCCTTTTTTGCAGTTTCTTCGTTTATAAATCTCGCACCAAGGGAGAGGATATTTGCACTATTATGTATGCGGGATTGACGCACTACATCGAATTCATCGGTGGGTGGAGTACCTTCTATGTCGACGGAGGCGGCGGCTTTGCCGCCGCCATAAAAAACTGCTGCGCGTACTCCCGAGGTACGATTTGCAACCATTGCTTCACCTTGTCCACTGCTTCCTATGACAATACCAAGCGCAGCTCCTTCTGAGTCTGCCACTGCTTCTGCGCAAGGAGCAATAAGTAACGGATAGTCGTCGTCCGGTTCAAGTGAAATTGGTCCCATGTCAACTACATCATAGTTTAATTGCTGTAAATGTGTGACGAGGATTTGCTTGAGGGCAAACCCTGCATGATCCGATGCAATAAATACTTTACGCATGAGCTGTGGTGAGTACATGCCGCACAAGCGTTCCAGTGTACCCCATTTCGTTGTCATACCATGCGAGTACCTTTACGAGCTTACCTCCAACCACCCGAGTCATTGAAAGCTCTGCAATCGAGGCATGACGATCTCCTATAATGTCGCTTGAGCAAAGTGGATCCTCACTCACGCGGAAAATTCCCTGCCAGCGAGCTTCACTCGCTGCCTTTCTTAGGGTGTCATTTACTTCCTGCGCAGAAGTTTCGCGTTTAGCTATGAAGGTAACGTCCGCGATTGAGCCTGCTGGCACTGGCACACGAAGCGAAATGCCATCAAATTTTCCAACGAGATTTTCATATGCTTTAGTGACGGCAATAGCGGCGCCGGTGGAAGACGGCACGATGTTTTGCGCCGCGGCTCTGCCGCGGCGCAGGTCATTTCCCTTTACCGGCCCATCGACGATAAGCTGCGTGCCGGTGTATGCGTGGGTGGTATTTAAAAGAGCCAACTCAATTCCAAGTGCCTCATCAAGAATTGCAATAAGTGGTGAAGAAGCGTTTGTAGTGCAAGAAGCGTTTGAAGTAACATCATGCTTTCCAAATTTTTCTTCATTTACTCCCATGAGAATAGTTGCACCTCCTGTTTCAATATCTCCATCACTTTTTGCTGGAGCTGAAATTACTACTTTTTTTGCGCCTGCCTTTATGTGTGCGCTTGCTTTTTCATAGTCGTCGTATACGCCCGTGCACTCTACGACTACATCGATATTCATATCTTTCCATGGCAAAAGTGAGGCGTCTTTTTGTGAGAGAAACTGTACTTCTTTACCATTCATGCGCATCATTCCTCCTGATGGCGCGCCGCCTGCGGCGGCGTGCACCTTTTCTTCATCCGCAACCGTAATTTCAAACGGCGCTCTCCCATACACCGTGTCATATTTCAAAAGATAGGCGAGGTCTTCAAGAGAACCCAGATCATTAACTGCCACAAGCTCTACGTCTGGATTGTCCCATGTTTGTCGTACAAACGCTCTACCAATTCTCCCAAAACCATTAATCGCAACTCTGATAGCCATATATTATGTATTACAATCTAATACTTTTCAGTGTAACATTTCCTTTTCATAGCAAAATCCCCACATAGTATAAAATCCCATATATTAGATGTATACTTTACAACATGAGTGACAACGTAGTCTTTGACGAAGAACATGCCTCTGAAACTACTGCGAGATATACCGAATATTCCAATAAAGGAGTTTTAGAGTGGCTCGTTTCAAATAAAATCGCTCGTAACACAAAACAAGCAGAGTACATATTGCTTTGTATATGTGTATTTTTTGTCGTCATTGCCATAGTGATTTTTACGAAAGAAATACCAACAAAGCCAATTGTAAAAGATTTTTCTAAAACAGATTTTATTCATCCCACACAATCACCATGATTTCCAAGCGTGGCTTCACCCTCATAGAACTCCTTGTGGTTATTGCTATTATTGGAATTTTATCATCAGTAGTGCTTGCTGCGCTTAATACCGCGCGCATAAAGGCTCGTGATGCGCAACGGATAGAAAATATTGATTCAATACGAACAGCGCTTATGCTGTATGCAAACGATCATAACGGTCAATATCCTTATCTCAATCAATCGGGTGGAGGAAATGGTTGCTGGTGGAATTGGCAATCAGGTAATAGCACTAGTGGCTATAGCTGGCTTCAAGCCTTAGTGCAAGGCAAATACATAAGCCAAGTACCTGTTGAGACTTACATGACTGGCTGTACGTATCGATATGTGAATTTTACAGGAGGTCCGACAAATTGCGGTTCTTCAAGTGGAACCTATGCTGCATTGTATTGGGTTACTGAAAGTCCACGACCTGCGAACTCCCCGTACGCACAGCCTTCATGCTGGGCGAGTCAAAATTGGGGCGAAGCGGGATCTGGTGATCCAAATGGAAACTTAATGCTTCTTCCAGAGTAATGCACTAGTCCTACTGTGGATACTACTATGGCTTTACGTAGTCAAGGACTATATGTTTCAAAAACTCAGAAGTATCTGAGCCTGGTTTCATCTTTTCTTGATTGATAATTCGCTATGCTCAAGCTATGTGCATTTTATTTAGCGATAGCAATTTTACCTATGCAAAAAGACACAGAAACAAGACGAGAAAGAATACAAATTGATCCTATACAAAAAATGAGAATTGGCGTGATAATGGCAACCATGACTTCCCTATTTTTATTCTTACCTGCCCCTTTGACACACGCGACGGGAATT
>DAIDID010000016.1 GCA_027459545.1 Candidatus Parcubacteria bacterium
ATTTGAAGCTTACACACTCGACTTCGGATAGTTTATAACCGCTTTCCCAAAGAGAGATCACTCTAAGGAATCTCCGTTCGTAATAACGACACATTTTTGCAGATTTCCGAAGCAGGAAACTTTGCGGTAGAGTAGAGGTATACCTATGTCTGAAAAAACACTTGCACTGAAAATAGATCATCTTCGAAAAGTATACGCACCTAGCGCAGCTGCAAAAAAAGAAGGCTCATCAGGCCATGTGGCTTTAAATGATGTCTCGCTTTCAATTCCAGCAGGGGAATTTTTCGCATTTCTTGGACCAAATGGAGCAGGCAAGTCTACTCTTATAGGAATTTTATCTGGGCTCGTTGTAAAGACGGGAGGAACGGCTGAAGTATGCGGAGTGTCTATAGATCTTCATCCAGAAAAAGCAAAATCATACATCGGGCTAGTCCCGCAAGAATTTAACTTGAACTGGTTTGAAACTTCACTGCAAATAGTAGTAAATCAGGCAGGGTACTATGGAATTTCGAGAAAAGAAGTATTGCCGAGAGCTGAGCAACTACTCAAAGATTTGGGACTTTGGGAAAAGCGAAACGATCAGTCGCGTACACTTTCTGGGGGTATGAAGCGAAGACTTATGATTGCTCGAGCGCTTATACATGAGCCCCGTGTACTTTTGCTCGATGAACCAACTGCTGGTGTAGACGTCGAGCTTCGCAGAGAAATGTGGGAATTTTTGCGTACCTTAAATGAAAACGGCACAACTATAATTCTCACTACTCATTACCTCGAGGAAGCCGAGCAGCTATGCAGGCAAGTGGCGATTATTAATCATGGAGAAATTATAAAGCAGGGTACTGTAAAATCGCTTCTTACAAATCTCAACTATGTCACACTACATCTCGACACCGTTGCGCCGGTTACTATGGCAGAAATGACACTTTTGCGTGAGTATCCTTTGAAAAAAATCGATGACACAACGCTTGAACTACGGCTTGCTCCAGGAGAAACAATCAATGACTCTATTCGAAAACTTACTGCAGTAGGTGTGCAAGTTGCAAATATTCGTAATTCAGGCAGTCGACTCGAAGAGGTATTTATTAATCTCATCGAAAAAAAAGCCTAGTATTTCTCATATGACCATTTCTACTACTTCTAAAATGACCCAACACAGAGCGCCTATTCTTATAGGCTTTTTAACGATGCTTCGAAAAGAAACAACTCGAGTGTTTCGAATATGGTCGCAAACACTTCTGCCGCCCGTCGTTACTACCTCGCTGTATTTTGCGATATTTGGAACCTTTATAGGGTCGCAAGTAGCAGCTATTGATGGATTTTCGTATATTCTTTTTATTGTGCCTGGCTTAGTAATGATGGCAGTCATTACAAGCTCATACAGCAACGTCGTTTCGACTTTTTTTGGCGCAAAAATGCAGCGCTATCTTGAAAAATTGCTTGTGTCGCCATTGCCAAACTGGGTTGTCATAGCAGGCTTCGTAAGTGGGGGAGTCGTACGGGCGCTTCTTGTTGCAGTGCTGGTGCTTATTGTAGCGCTTTTTTTCACACATCTTGTTATTTTTAATGCGCTCATAATACTCGCAGCAGCAGTTCTTACGGCGATACTTTTTTCACTTGCGGGACTAGTGAATGGTATTTTCGCAAAGTCATTTGACGGCATAAATATCGTTCCAACTTTCGTGCTCACTCCGCTCACATATCTTGGTGGAGTATTTTATTCTGTAAATAAGCTACCGCCATTTTTCCGAGATATATCGCTTGTAAACCCAATTCTCTACATGGTAAATGCATTTCGATACGGCTTTCTTGGTGTAAGCGACGTATCAATTCGAACTAGTTTCGCAATCATGATTGCATTAATTTTTGCACTTCTCGCTCTTTCCCTCTGGCTTTTCCAAAAAGGAAATGGTCTGAAGAGTTAAAATAAAAATATGGAAAAAGAACTATTCTTTTCTATAGTTGTTCCTGCTCACAACGAAGAAAAATATATTGCTACAACAATGCAGCACCTTGCTGCACTTATCTATCCAAAAGATTTTTATGAAGTGCTTGTTGTGGAAAATGGTTCAAGCGATGCTACATATGCTGTAGCTCAAAAAGCAGCCACTGAAAATGTGCAGGTATTTTCTATACCAGAATCAGGAGTATCAAGAGCACGAAATTATGGAAGTGCAAAAGCAAAAAAAGAGAGTGACTGGGTATTTTTTTTGGATGCAGATACGTATCCTGATCCTGAGTTTCTCCGAAAGAGTGCTGATTTTTTGAAAAAAAATCAGCACAAAGGCTATGTTGTCGGAACGACAGAGTTGCAGCCGTATCCCAGATCGTTGCTCATGAATATAATTTATGGCTGTACTAATTTTTTCTTTAAGATTCGAGGCGCCGCCTACGGCGGTGCCCTCTTCGTCAAAAGAACGCTACTAGATACATTTTCTTTTGATGAAGAATTGCAAATGGGAGAGGATGATAATTTTGTGCAACGACTTCGTGATGCTGGCTCTTTTTTCTTTTTTTCAACAAAACTGGTGCATACTTCTACACGTCGTTATCAAAATGGCGGTTGGGCAAAAATTCCTGTTTGGATAGGACTCTGGATATTTGCTATGATGATTCCACATCATGGTACATACACTCCTACATACCAACGCCGCCTCAAGTACAAGGTTGTTCGCTAGGGCAAAATCCACTCATTTTTCTATGCACTTTATACTAACTCCACTTGCCGCTTTTATGACGTGGTTGTCAATTCACACGCACATAGCGTATATAGTACTTTTTCTTGGAGCATATTTTGAAGCGCTTGTTGGGCCATCTTTTTTCATTCCAGGTGAACTTTTTTTGCTTGGAGGATCGATTCTTGCAGGAGCGCACGTACTAAATATCTGGCTGGTTATGGTTACTCTATACACTGGAGCAATACTCGGTGATACTTCAAGTTATTGGATAGGACGTGCCATAGGAACGTCGATATTTCATGAGAGAAAAAAATATTTAAATTTTATTAATTACCGAAAAGTCGAAAAGTTACTTGAGAAGTATGGGCCAGGTGGAATATTTTTAGCACGATTGGTAGGTCCGTTTTCGAAATTAGCCCCAGTTACAGCAGGAATTTTTGAAATTCCTTTTAAGACATTTCTTTTATATAACATCCCCGGTGTGATTGTCGGTTGTGGAGAGTTTATTGTGGCAGGATATTTTTTCGGAAATCGATACACGTTTTTGCTTTTTGTAATTGAGCGCTACACATTTCTTTTCGTACTTAGCGTACTGATAGTTTTTGCAGGATATGTATTTTTTAAGAAAAAACACAAACATTCGATACTATAGTATACTTTCAAAATATGTTGACGTACACACAGGCAGGTATACTCGGGCTCGTACAGGGATTTACTGAGCTTTTTCCTATTTCAAGTCTCGGACACATTGTGCTTATACCAGCGCTTTTGCATTGGCAGATTTCAGAAAGTAGCGAGCCGTTTGTTATCTTTATGGTTGCAGTACACTTTGCAACAGCGCTCGTACTACTTGGTTTTTTTTGGAAGGACTGGGTAAAGGTTATCGCAGGCTTTTTCCGCATGATTGGAAGTCTCGCAACCACGCACTCTATTGAAAGCCAAGACGTATATGCACGTCTTGCGTGGTTACTCATAGTTGCAACGGTACCAACTGGCCTTATAGGGCTTATTTTTCAGCACAAAATTGAAGCGCTTTTTTCCGCACCTAAGCTTGTCGCACTCGTGCTGATATTAAATGGCCTCTTGTTGTATGGTATTGAGCTTACGAAAAGGAGTCGTATGCGATTCGAGAATCTTCGAGTTGTAGGCGATACTGCAATTTCGAAATTATCAGGACTGCAAGCGTTTGGAACTGGTCTTATGCAGTCACTTGCTCTTATTTCGGGCTTCTCTCGAACAGGAGCTTCTCTTGGTGGCGGGTTGCTTGCTGGACTTGATCATGAAAGTGCTGCTCGTTTTTCATTCTTACTTGCCACACCAATTATTTTCGCCGCAGCTGCACTAAAGCTTCCTGGACTTTTCCATGCCCATGTTTCTATAATTCCGACGCTTTTCGGTGCGCTAGTCGCAGCCATTGCAGCTTATCTTTCATTGACATTTCTCATTCAATATTTTAAGACCAACACACTTGTGCCATTTGCTTGGTACTGCATTATCATGGGCATACTTTCATTTGCTTTTTTAATGTTATAAAAGTCTGAGTTTTAAAGTGCCTTTGAATTCACAGTAAAAGTCTTAAGTAATTTTCTAGCGAGTAAGACAAAATGGAGTGCTCTTAGGTAAAGCTGTTTCAATAGCATGAGGAGCACAAATGGTGATGCGATTACTCACTGGATCTTGCTGCACTGTGTATTGAAGATCGTATGTTTCTCCATTTCCGCTGCAGGTATCGCTAAGACAGGTATTCGAGCCAGTTGAAGGATCATGAGGTAGCTCAGAAAGATAGAGAGGAACAAGGCATGGTCGTAAATCAATCTCTGCACTACTGATATCTTCCGCAGAGGTTTCTGGAGGCATGTAAAAAATGTAGCCTTTAAGCCTTCAAAACTCTATAAAAAACTTCTAAACTTTTTCTGAGTTTTTAAGCTTAAAATAAGCCGTATTTTCAGCTTTTTAGCTGATTTTTTGCTCAGTTTTGGTTGACAAACAGCCCTTCTTGGTGATAGGATGGTCGATAAGAGTCAGATAAAGCACGGAGACCATTTTGGTCTCATTTGTTTTATCTGATTCACTTATGCCCAAAACAATAGGCTCTGTTTTAGCCTTAATTATTTTGTCCAATAGTGTCTTAGTGCCCCTCGTGGCCAATGCTCAAACTATTCCTGCCTCGGTATCAACGAGCTCAGCGAATGTCGAAAGCATGACGACCGACCAGATTTCTTCGGTTCAGGAACCAGCACTTGCTACAGACTCAGGCCTGTTGCCAGAGTCCATGCTCGTTCCATTGGTTCCGCTCCCTGTGAGCGCTCCAAAATCACTCGACACCTATACGGTGACGCTTACTTCTTATAACCCACTTCCAGATCAAACAAGCCCGACTCCATGGCTTACTGCAAGTGGAGCTCTCTCAAACACTGAAGTTATAGCTGCTCGCTCTCGTGGTCTCGCAACGCAGCTTCCTTTTGGAACAATTATAGCTATAAGCGGCCCGTCCTCTAAAGAGGAAAGCTCATCTTGCGGCTACAGTAGTGTTTCTCAGCTTATAGGCTACCGCGTCATTGCAGACACTATGAATGCTCGATTTATAGCTCCAAGCATCGATGTAGAGCTTGATCAAAATCAAAAAGTAAATATAGATGGTCAACGTATGAATCCAAGTGTAGTGCTTGGTAAGTGTAGCGACATGCAGATACGTGTGGTGGGGTATGTAAATCCAAACTCTATTCCGAAAACCCAAGCTGCTCTTGCAGAACTTGTAACTGGTAGTGCAGCGCTTTCTTCAGCGAAATTCTAGTGTGTCTAAAAAGCGTATTGTTCTAAAACAATAAGCGCGGTACTATAGGTAAAACATGTCAGTGGTTCAAAAGAAAAAGCGAGGCGGAAAATATACGCCAGGGGAGTATGTGCTCACAGTAAAGCGCTCAAGCGCTGGACTCGGACTTTTTGCAGGTGAAGCAATTCAAAAAGGGAAATGCATTATAGAATACGTTGGGCGCGTTATTTCTCCTGAAGAAGAATATACAAGCAAGAGCCAGTATCTTTTTCAAGTTTCAAAAACAAAAACTATTGACGGTACCGAGCGGTCAAATACAGCACGATATATTAATCACTCTCATGCGCCAAATTGCGAAGTTGAGATATATAAAGGTCGCATTTTTATTTTTTCAAAACGCGCAATTAAAAAAGGAGAGGAGCTTTCATATGATTATGGTAAAGAATTTTTTGATGAACACATCAAGCCAAAAGGATGTAAGTGCATAAAATGTGCAGCAAAATCTGGAATGGCAAAATCTACTTCCGTGCCAAAATAACTATTTCTGTGTCACCTTTGCCAGTCTCACAGAGTTTTTTAAGGCTTTCAAGACGCACAAGCCACTGCTTGCTGTTTGATTTTTGAAATGCTGTTTTTTCTTTCCAGTTTGCATGACTGAGAGTAAGAGTTGTATTTCGAGCTGCGTTTGCAGCAACTGTAAATGTAAGTAGTGTTCCAATACTTTCTTCTCCTTCTGAAAAATTTGAAGAAATACTGCTAAGCGACATGCTAACATTTTTCTTTAACGTACTTACTTTAAATACAATGTGTCTATTCATACCAAGCTCGAGTTTTAGTTCTCCTCCTTTGTCAGGGTTTCCACTTATAGCATTGGTCCACCAGCTTCGCATACCACCAAGCGAAGAAAAAGCCTCAAATACCTCTGAGAGTGGTTTTTGTATTGAAATTGTCTGCACCAGTGTGTCCATACCTTCTTAAGTAAAAGTTTTATACAAAATAAATGAAAAACGCGCCCGTTTGGGCGCGTTTTTCAAAGGCCTAAACCCGGTTAACGTTTACTGCGTTTGGTCCCTTAGGTCCTTCGCCAACTTCAAACGTTACTTTGTCCCCTTGTCGTAGCTCATCGAATTGTACGTTTCTGAGCTCGTTCATGTGGAAAAAGAGATCTTTGTCCATTCCCTCGCGGCGAATGAAGCCAAAGCCTTTGTCGGTTAGACCGACGATTGTTCCTTCTTGCATAGTGGTGATAGAAAATGCACGTTAATAACTATCAAGACAGGAGGCGGTAAGACGAAACGACGCTATAGCTTCTCAAAGTCGCACTGTTTGATATGCTAAATCTAACATATTGCAAAACTTGTGTCAAGAAATTCTACGATAGCCGTCTGATACACCGTGTGGGGAAAGAACGATCTGCCAAAGCTGTGTATTTCGAGCGCGAAAGGCACCTGCACAGCACAGTAAATAATACCGCCACATACGGTAGAATTTTTCAGAATATTTTTTCGTTTTTAGAAGTGTAGGCCATGCAGCTATAAAATTATCATGCCATGCGCAAAGCGTGCGATCATAATCAGTGCCGAAATTATGCCAGTCTTCCATAATAAAAGTCTTAGCTAATGAAGCAGTAATTTCCTCTATGCGGGGAAGTACTCCTCCAGGGAAAATATATTTCTCAATCCACGGATCAGCACCATTTCCGCCAATAGTATGCAGTAAGAAAAGCCCATTTGGTTTCAATACCTTTCGAATAGTTTCCATGTACAGAGAGTAATTTTTAGGTCCAACGTGTTCAAACATTCCGATAGAGACGACATGATCAAATGGTTCAGAAAATTCTTTTGGAAGATCTCGATAATCGAGAAAACGTAAATCAACAGGTAATCCCTCACAATGTTTCTTACCATATGCCAATTGCTCTTTCGAAATTGTAATACCTACCACCGACACTCCATAGTTTTCAGCTGCGTATTTTGCAAATGATCCCCATCCACAACCCACATCAAGTATTTTTTGACCAGGTCTTAGGTATAGTTTTTCACATATAAGTCGTAATTTATGCTCCTGAGCTTCCTGAAGATTCTTTGCATTTCTCCAGTATCCACAGGTATATACAAGCCGAGGATCGAGCATTGATTCGTATAACTCATTTCCGAGATCGTAGTGCAGTTCTCCGACGCGCTTCGCGCGTCGTTTGTCCTGCGCATTTATAATTTTTTGAGAAAAAGCCAAAAAATGCGCAGTGAAATTTGGTACTGCTTTTGCAATATCACTTCTTAGGAGTTTCGTAAAAAAAGTCGCTAGATCTTTACAATCCCACCAGCCATCCATATATGCCTCACCGAGCCCAAGTGTGCCATGCAAAAGCACGCGCATGTAGAGTCGTTCGTCATGCACTTGTATGTCGTATGGCTGAGGGCCGTTTATGGTAATTCCTGATTTTGCAAGCTCTCTCTCAAAGTGTTTTTTAATCCTATGCATACGCATTTCGTAGTTATACTGCGTCTACTTTATCAAAATGCTGCCAGTCCTTTCTTTCACGATGTCCTAGCCAGCGCCATCCGCGAGATGTGAAAATAGACACGATTTCATCATCTGGGCGAATAGTGCCAGCTTTCGATGGTTCGTATTTGCCCAGTGCTGGCTGGACACTTCCATCTATAGCATAACAAGGGTTGAAAAGGGGATTTATGTCTATTGCAAGACCAAGCGAGTGATTTGAAAGATTACTAGTGCCATGAATTACACGATAGTTAAAAGCCGAGGTGTTATTGTCTGACATTGAAGCTTCATCATCCCAATGGTATTTCACTATCGGAATTGCATGGTGAATTGGAAAGCCTGTTTTAGAAATCGCACTAAAAATCTCTACTACATCATCTGCTATATTTTTATGAACTACAAGCTGCCCTTCGTGAATGTGGTCATCAAAAGAAACGTAAGAAATTGTGACAATCTTGAGTAATTCTCGAATATGCCGTGGAATCTCGATTTCGGCAAGTGCTTCCTCAAGAGTCATATTGCTATCAATTTGCACTGCTGTATACATGCACAAAAGTATACCTATTCTTATATTCCTGAGCAATTATAGATCCTTGAGTTTTTTTATGTAGTCCATGCATACTAGCGGAAGGTCGCTCTTCATCCTTTTTTATTCGTCTAACAGTCGAAATGTTTCTTTGTGCAAGGGCTGCTCGTGTTTCGCTCGAGTCTGTCTTGCATGCTTTGCGCAAAGAGCGCACTCTGAAAATGAAATACATGATCAAGGTAATGCAAAAACAGGACTTTGTCCGTTTCATCAAAAAACGGAAAGGTTGCTTTTAAATCAGTAGAGACAAGCTTAAGCGGAGCAGAAGTAGGATCTTTTTCCAAAAAAAGCAACGAGCTCGAAATCAAAACCAAGCAAACCAGTCGTGGCAAGCGTCCTGAGCACTATGATACTAAAATACAGAAACTGGTTTTTGCACTAACTAGTTCAGAAATTCTCGAAATCAAAACTGAAATCGACAGACTTGCCATGATGGGAGTCGAGTATCAGATTCTTACGATGATAGGTCTTACTAATTATTCAGGTGTCTATATTGCCCAAAAGCTTGGGTGGACGTATCAGGATTTTACAGAATACCTCGTGCATCTTTTTAAAAAAGTAAAAATTTCAAAAGTCAGGCTTAGAAATATAAAACAGTACCTAATTTTTGGGAGAGAAATTATTCGAAGAGTATTTAGGTAGTCTGAATTATTTGAACTATGAGAAAAAACAACCCGCGGCGAAGCCGCGGGTTTTCTTCCTACCAATTAACCTGATTCCCGTGTTCGTCATAAATACAGGCTTGCTGGAACTGCAAGCCCGAAGTTTCTCCACGGGCGCATGCAATTGCAGCTTCAAAGATGAAGAAGTCGCCCAGCCACTTTTCAAGCGGGGTATCATCTTTTATCGAGTCGCGCTCTGTTGATGT
>DAIDID010000017.1 GCA_027459545.1 Candidatus Parcubacteria bacterium
CAGCTACCCTTTTGCGCACTACTTCAGAAGACTCACCCACCTTAAGTTCAGAGAGTATTTCGTGGGGCATGTGAGGCACCTCAACCCACATATCTAAACGATCAACAATAGGGCGTGATATTTTTCGGGCTTGCTTCTGTGCTGCTCTTATAGCAGAAGCCTCATCCGTAGTAAGTGTTTCTGCTGGATTCATAGCAGCTACAACCATACAGTCTGCAGGAAAAGTAAATGTTGCGCGAGATCTCGATATGGTAATTATTTTGTCTTCAAGTGCCTCAAGTGCGCGAGTTTCGAATTCTGAAAATTCATCCAAGAAAAGAACTCCTCTATGTGCAAGTGTAATTTCACCAGCTCTTGGAAAGGCACCACCGCCAACCATCGCAGTGTGTGAAATTGTGTGGTGTGGAGCTCGAAAAGGTGGCCAGTGTATGGTTTCGCCGTCTTTTAAATTTCCAGCAGTAGAATGTATAGCAGTAACTGCTAAAATTTCACTCGGGGTAAGTGGCGGTAGTATTCCAGGTAGAGCCCTTGCTAGCATGGTCTTTCCAGTGCCTGGAGGTCCGTATAAAACTAAGTTGTGCCTGCCTGCGGCAGCAATTTCAAGTGCCCTTTTCGCACTTTCTTGACCTTTTATGTCTTGTAAATTAACAGCAAGCGGAGTGAAAATTCTCTGCTCCTTCGGAGTTTCGGGTTTTAGAAATAATTCACCTTTCATGTGTGAAATTAATTCTTTTAAAGAACGAGGTGCATATACTGTAATTCCATCAGCCAACAATGCTTCGCGAACATTTCCTGGAGGTATGAATACTGTCGTAATTCCTGCTTTTTTCGCACTAATTATTTGAGGAAGTATGCCACGCACTGTTCGAAGAGAGCCATCAAGAGCAAGCTCTCCAGCAAAAAGAAGCGGACTATTTGGTAGTTCTAAATCCCCCGCAGCACATAAGTAGCAGAGGGCAAGTGGGAGGTCATAATGAGAACCTTCTTTTCGTAAGTCCGCTGGCGAAAGAGAAAGTACAATTCTTCGGTTTGTAGACTTAGGTGATTTAAATCCTGCATGACGAATTGCAGCCGCAATACGATCTCTGGACTCTTCAACTGCTTTATCCGGAAGTCCGACTATAGAAAATGAGTGAAGGCCGAGGGTTAAATCAGCTTCTACCGTAACTAGCTCAGCTCCTGCTCCAAGTGGCTGAGCGGCAGTAAGTTTTGCGTATCCTCGCACTTTGTTAACTTGGGTATTTATAATCGACTCCATTACTTCATCATACGTATCGTCTATAAAAAATACTGACGGAAGTCAGTATTTTTTCTGAGCAAAGTATGAAATACTTGTGAATTTATTCCATATGAGCCATGCAAGTGATTGCAGTAGACTCAGCCTCTAGGCGTTCGTGCTCAATTGGCGCGTTGCAAACTTCACACGTTCCATATGTTCCTGCCTCGATTTTATCTAGCGCAGTAATAATTTCCCGATAGCGCGCATTAAGCACATTAACCACAGCACGATTTTCCTGGTATTCATCAAGATGATCGGCTCGATCGTTTGGGTCGGCTTCTTGGTCAGTATCTTTTTGTATTGCCTCCCACTCAGTAGGATTTTCAGCTGAAGGTCTAGCAATAGCAGCAAGTTGTTCTTCAAGCGACTTCTTTTCGAGTAGTAATTGTTCTTTAAATTCTATTGTATTTTCCATAAGAAAATTCTAACACATCTCAGAAATGTTTAGTTACCACTAGTGATGAGGCGAGACACCAATAGTTCAAAAGCCGATTCGTCTCTCGCAATAATCAGAATTCCTTTATTGTAATATCCATAAATTACTACTGTTCTTCCTGAATTATCTTTAAGCACGCGCGTGCTGTGATTTGCAACTATTTCATCCATAAAACCAGTCGCCCTTGGTGCACTAGGATCAATTTGTGGCACAAAAGTAGTCGACAATCTTTGAACAGATCTAGTCGAAGTGCTCGTTGTAGACGCTGTTAATGCTTCCGGTGCGGCTGGTTTTGGATAGAGTGGGTATAGTTTATTTAGAGAAGAAAGCATAAAAGGTTCCCATTGAAGCATTCCTGCAAAAGTACTTTGATACGAGTCAACTTTTAGGATAAAAAACGCCCTAGATTCATTTCCAGCGTGAACGACTCCAACCATACTGTCAGGATTAATATTCCTAAGTAGGATATTAGGGGCTTGGAGATTTAATTCAGATATAAATGCACCACCTGTAGCGGGCTCTTCAGTAACTCCTTGAGGAGTTGTTGTTGACTCATCTATATATGTAAGCAGTACAGAATTTACTGGGGTAGCTGCATCTGCTTTTTGAGCAAGTTGAGTTAGGAGATCTTCCCCACTTCCAGAAAGTTGTATTTTGTTGTCGTACGAAATCAAAGAGGCAGGACCAAGCACAAGTGGCGCAGGGGTATTTTTTACTACATACATATATGCTGCAGCCAATGCCCCAGCTCCGCCAAGAAGTAGGATGATCCCAATAACAATCAGTAGTATTGGAGAACGTGCACTTCTTCTTGGTGGAGAGGGAGGAGTTTTTTTAGTCGGAGCATCTTTTTCTGCAGCAAGTACTGAAAACTTCGATGCGTGCTTTGCATCTATCTCATCAGCAAAATCGCTTTTGTATGTATGAATTGGAGAAGGTTCGGCGGCAATACTCTGAGGCTTAGGGATGATTAGCGGAGGTGGTGATACGATTTCTACCAAAGGAGACTTTTCTGTTGGGAGGGTGGGTATTTGAGGGGGTTCCAAGTGTACATCACCAGAAGCAACACGAGCCTTGAGTCTTTCTAAAATCGCCAGCCGTTCTTGATCTTTTAGGGGAAGTTCGCTCTCAGTGCTTATTAAATCCTGTTTTATAGTGGGCTCCTTAAGAGGAACCTCCTTCTGTTTTTTAGGTTTTACTTCTTTTATTTTTACAGGTTTTGGTTTTTTAACAGGTTTTACTTTTGGAATTTTAATTTTCGGCTCCTTTACTTTTTTTTGTTTTGAAACTTCTGCAGAGACAATACCGCTTTCAGGATTTTTTCCAGAAAGAGTTACATAATCTTTCGCATACGTCCGTATGTTTTTAGAAAGATCTGAAATGTCTTGGAGTGTTTCTGGTTCAGTACTCATATAGTAGAGAAAATACTACTATAGAGTATAACGTGTAATTATTGACCTCGATATCCTATTAAGAACTTTTTGGGATCATCACACATGTCTGTAAACGCATGAGCTGCTTCTTTCAATTTTGATGAAGATGATTTTCCGAAGGATATTACTTCAACTTGGCAACCTTCATTCATATCTAAGTATTCTATGAGAGGAATAAAATCTCCATCACCAGAAGCAATAATTACCGTATCTAATTTCGGTGCGATTTTTACAGCATCAATTGCCAACCCCACATCCCAGTCTGCTTTTTTTGCACCATCAGCAAATGTTTGCAAACCTTTAACTTTAGTTTCGATGCCGATTTTTGTAAGAGCATCAAAAAAAGCAGCTTCCTCACCACTGTCTGTACTAATAACATACGCAATTGCTCGTACGAGTGTTCTCCCGTCCACTGCTTCTTCGAGTACTTTTGCAAAATTTACTCGGGTTTTGTATAAGTGTTTCGCACTATGATATAAATTTTGAGTATCAATAAAGATTCCAACGCGTTGTGCGGTATGTTTAATAACTGCCATATAAATATATAAGAGGACTAATGTAAAACTAACCAAAACTTCTTATTAAAAAGTTCTTTCTTTATAGTAACACCTGCTAAGGGCTCTTATATTAGCGCTTCAAACCAAGTTGCTTTATGAGTGCGTTGTAACGTCGCTTGTCATTCTTTTCAACATAACGAAGATGAGAACGGCGGTCTGCAACCATTTGCAAAAGTCCCCTGCGAGAATGAAAATCTTTCTGATTTTTCTTTAAATGAGAAGTCAATTCCTCGATTTTTCGACTAAGTATAGAAATCTGAACCTGAGCAGAGCCCGTGTCCAGGTCGTGTAGAGCAGCATTTTTAATGATGCCCGCTTTTACTCGTTTTGTTAGCATTGGTAGTACAGTACCACACCTTGATTATTTTTGCAAGAGTGTCATGGTTTACCCACGGAAAGTACTTATTTTTTGGGAATGTCGCACAATATCCAGTGCTATACTTTAAGTAATGGATATCGAGGTAATGAAACGTCAGTTTTTGGAATATACCGAGATTGAGCGAGGACGCGCGGTTAAAACTATAGAAAATTATGACCATTACTTAACGGTATTTTTTTCTCATGCTCAGATAAAGGACACAAAGGACATTACGGAAGAAAAAATCCGCGAGTTTCGCTTATGGCTAAATCGTCAACCAGGCACTGGAAAGGATTCGATGAAACGAAAAACACAGAATTATTATCTGATTGCCCTTCGAGCATTCTTGAAATTTCTTCGCAAGCGAGACATCGAAGGTCTTTCACCCGAAAAAATTGAACTAGCAAAAGTACCGGATCGTTCATTGGATCTAATAACCAGCACTGAACTTGGAAGACTTATACACTCAGCAAGTGGCACAGACGAACGATTGCTCAGGGATCGCGCAATAATGGAGTTGCTATTCTCGACAGGACTTCGAGTGTCTGAATTATGTGCACTAAATTCCGACATTGATTTGTCCAGAGATGAACTTTCTGTGCGTGGAAAAGGCGACAAAGTAAGAGTGGTATTTATTTCTGAGGAAGCAAGAGAAGCTATTCGTGCCTATTTAAAGTCTCGCAAAGACATGGAAGAAGCTCTTTTTGTAAATGTGCCCCTTCAAAGAAAAGTAGATTCAAAAACTACCCCTACTCGCCTTACTCCACGGTCTATAGAGCGTCTAATAAAAACCTATGCAGCAAAGGCAGGAATTACAAAAAAAGTTACACCTCATGTATTAAGGCACTCTTTTGCAACGGACCTGCTTTCAAATGGCGCAGATATACGATCGGTACAACAGCTTCTTGGACACGCTAGCATAAATACAACTCAAATTTACACACACGTTACAGATTCTCAGTTGCGAGAAGTGCATAAACGATTTCATGGAAAGTCGAAAGTATAATTAAGGGATGAAGTAAAGGTCTTGACCGAAACTTCCTACTCCAAGTGACTTTGCCTTACCCTTTAAAATTTTTTCAAAAGGTTGGCAGGTAAAGCATCCATCAGGTCCGGAATGACAAAGAAACTCCTTATCTTCTCTTGCTTTTTTGACCTCGCGTGCAATTTTCAGCACCCGCTCTTTTGCTTCTTCTGGAGTAGGTAATTCCTTTTCCACATAGCCATTTTCACGGTCTAAGTACCAGTATGCAGCTCCTGAGACGGATCTCTTTTGCAGTGCATTTAGAAGGAGTAAGTAAATCGGTAGTTGCAAAGAATCTTCATGCTCATCATTTTTTCCTGTCTTAAAATCAATTACTCGTACACTGTCGTCCTCAGGTATGTATTCGAGCCAGTCAATCATTCCGCAAAGAACGATATTGTCTTCTTCGGAAAGATAAAAATTTGGAATCATATCATTTCTCCCCCTTTGTAGTCGAACAGTTTTTCGAGCGAGAGGTCCTGGATTTTCTATAACTCTCTTAATCATACTCACCCCTCTTTCTTTTGCAGATAGTTCTTCCGTTTCGTCTTTAAATCCACCCTTTTCTCCCGCTACATTCTTCCACTCATTTTCAAAGTCTTTTAGAAGATTCCTTTCTAGGCGCTCCTCAAGCGGAATTTCTTTTAGTGCCTCAAGAGTATTGTGCACGGCTGTTCCGAGCGACAATGCTCCATTTACAATGCCGATTTTCCTACCAGTCTTGGGATCTTTGTACATATTATGCAGGTAGTATGCTCGAGGACATCGAATAAAGTCGCCCATCGAAGAATGAGAAACCCACACAGCAGAATACTTGTCCCCTTTCATTAACTCATTCTATCAAATTCCCTACCCCTCACCTAAAAATTAAAAAACAGACCCGTCAATTCATAAGTTATACTGGTGTAATGAAAATTGTTTCGTGGAATGTAAATGGGCTTCGCGCAGTACACCGAAATGGGCATTGGCAAAACTTTTTAAAAAGCGTTAAGCCAGACGTGCTTGGACTTCAGGAGACAAAGGCAAGTCCAGAACAGCTCCCTGAGGAAGTACGCGAAGGAAGCGGTTATGCAACTTTTTTTTCTTCATCACAAGTAAAAAAGGGTTATAGTGGCGTTGCTCTTTTTTCTAAAATTGAGCCGCTGTCTGTAATTTATGGAATGGACATAGCGGAATTCGACCAAGAAGGTCGGCTAATAGGAGCAGAATATCCAGATTTTTGGCTCTTAAATGTTTATTTTCCAAATGGGGGACGAGGTCCTGAAAGACTTGATTTTAAACTTCGATACTACGATGCTTTTCTTGCGTTTTGCGAAAAACTTCGCAAAAGTAAGCCAGTTATATTTTGCGGAGATGTAAACACTGCCCACGAAGAAATCGACTTAGCCCGCCCTAAAGAAAATTCACAAACCACTGGCTTTTTGGAAGAAGAACGAGCGTGGATAGACGAAGTAGTTAACGCAGGGTATGTAGATATTTATAGGCATTTTTACCCACATAAAAAGGAAGTCTATACATATTGGGATACTTTTACACATGCGCGAGAAAGAAATGTAGGATGGAGAATAGACTATTTTTTTTCTTCTCAAGAACTCCTAAAAAAAATAAGAAAAGCGGACGTCCATTCAGATATCCTTGGATCAGACCACTGCCCTATCTCGATTACTCTTTAAAGGACATACTTGTCCACAGTATATGTCCTTTACAATGTCCTTAATAGGAATAGTATATTTAGTGGATGAGGGCACATGGTTTGTATTAAACAAAAGTCCTCGCAAGTAGCGTTTACTAAGCCAGCTACGCGCTCGGGACGTATTCCCTGATATTTAAGGCTGAGCGTGTTCCACGTGAAAGCAAAAAAAGTTCTTTTTGATCTTTGATAGTATTGTTCTTTATTATTTAGCCAGCACGGACAAATTCTACAGGAGGGCCACTAATTTATGCCCCTTCCCCAATTCGGCCTTCCATAGTCCAAGCAGGTTTTAACAAAAGGTCGCTTCGGCGACCTTTTTGTATTTACTAGGTATTTCGGACTATTTCACGTGAAATGAGTATATGTGAATTATTCAACGTAATTTTTTTCGAGTATTTTTTTTAATTCTTCTGCTTCCTTTTCATCTCTTTTCTTTTTACCTAGCTCTCCCAGCAGCTTAAGTTCTTTTTCCGGTATATTTAGCAACTCACTAGTTTTTTTATCAAGATACTTTTCATTATTGTTTTCTGAATTGTCCAAAACGTCCTCAAGTAGGGCATTTAGTATCCAGCCAAGCTTTGGACCAGGTTCCACGTGAAATATATCGATAATTCTGTCCCCGTTAGTTTTTAGCATTTTCACTGAAATAGGGTCTCTTAGTGCCTCTTCAACCATTGACTTATATTTTCTAAAGCGAAATGGTTGTTCTTTTGGTCTTCCAGTCCCGATTCGATCACAAATTCTTAGATTTAAAAGATCCCATATGTTTTCTTCACCAACGTTATTAATCATTCTTCGGACTGCAGAAAGTGTTATTTCATCAGGATCTGAAAAAAACATGTGCCAGCGAACTAATTTAGTTACTTTATCTATAGTTTCACGTGAAAACTTGAGGTCTTCCAAGGCTTTTTTAGTGGTTTTAGCGCCGACTACATCATGACCATAAAATGTCCAATCTTTTTTTTCGTCAGACCAGCGCCTTGTTTCTGGTTTTGATACATCATGAAAAAGAGCCGCAATTCTTACGTCTAGACTCCAATTCTTATCTGCTGCGTGCTGCACAGCTCTTAAAAGATGACCAAAAACATCGTAGCTATGTGCCTGATTTTGGTCTATTCCAATGCCTTTTGGAAGGTCTGAAGAAATAAATTCCAATATACCAAGCTGTTGAGAAAGTACGAGCGCCATCATAGGCTGATCAGAATTTAAAATTCTTATAAACTCATCTCGTATTCTTTCACGAGATATATGCTTGAGATTCAGTGATTTTGATTTAATGGCTTCCGCGGTATCGCTATCTAGTGCAAAGTTTAGTTCCGCAACTAGCCTAACTGCTCGCATAAGTCGTAAGCCATCTTCTTCAAATCGTTTGTGAGGCTCTCCAACAGTCCTGATAACCTCAAGAATCAAGTCTTTTTGTCCTTTATAGGGGTCAATTATTTGTCCTTTAGATTCATCAAGGGCAATGGCGTTTATAGTGAAATCTCTTCGAGCAAGATCTTCCTCAAGCTTTTCCCCAAAGTGAACACTGTCTGGGTGGCGCTTATTTGAGTAGCCAGACTCAGTACGATAGGGGGTCACTTCGATTATTTGTAGGCTTTCATTTTCAGTATCAATTTTAACCCCAACAGTTCCAAAATCATTTGTATAATAAGAATTTGGAAAAATTTCTTGTATTTGTTCGGGCTTAGCGTTTGTGGTTATATCCCAGTCTTTAGGGCGTCGGTTAATTAGTAGGTCGCGAACGCAGCCACCAACTAAATAGGCTTCATATCCCGCTAAACGTAGATTGCTAGATACAGAAACAACTTCTGCGGGAATTAACGCAAGTAAAGAATCCGATAGCTTCTCTGTAGGTTCCATGTATAAAATACTAGTACGGCAATAGCCTTTCTCCTAGCTCTGCAGTAGTATTGGTAGATGTGCTGCAAAGAGGATCTAGGCACATTCATATATAGGCCCTTGTAGTGAAATGGATATCACAACAGTCTTCGGAACTGTCGTTCCAGGTTCGAGTCCTGGCGGGGGCACACAATTTAAGTAAGGTGTGTAGGTAGGCTATTGTGGCTTAAGGCTTATTAATTAATTTGCAAAAGGGGGGTAAT
>DAIDID010000018.1 GCA_027459545.1 Candidatus Parcubacteria bacterium
ATACCGTCACGCATCAAAGACGCTTAAAGCTGGTACTGTACCGCTAGGCATTCAGCGCGGGTTTTTACCACAGTATTTATATTTGGATCGGTCTAAACTGCATAAATGCCAGGACACCGGTTGTGACGTCAGGAGAAGCTGATTACAATATTTTCCGCGAATAGCTTATAGTATCGACGCGGTCAACAAGCTCAGATATGGTACCAAAGATGGATACTTGTTCAAAAACGTCAAAATCAGTTCGACAAATGTTATATTTCTTATCGATACTCGTACTAATACGTAGAGGATTTGTACATTGGGAGAGTAGAGATGCAAGACAAGACTCCGCCTCGAGATGAAATATGGTTTAGGAAAATCTATACTGATCTCGTTCGATCTCAGAAGGTAACTACCATATTTCGTCCAGGGAAACGTGCAGCGAATGATCACAAAGGTTTTTTCGTCGGAGAAACGTTGCGAATCAGGATTATAGACAAGGTTGGTGCAGATTGGGCTGGTGTTTTCGGTCAAGTCTGTCCAAACTTCGAAATGCGAGTTCGAGTTCTCAGTGTGACGGTCTGCTTGATTCGAGAGCTCACAAAAGAAGATTTTAAGGGATCTACTCCAGATATCCTTACTACGGAATTTCTAATATATAATTTGGGACTTCTATACAATCTATCTCCAAATGAGCTAAATCAGGAAAGCGTAATTACCAAAACAACCTTCGAGTATCTTTGAGCATTTCGCTCATACCATCATGAACAAGGAACTACACATGCTTAGCGAACACTTGAGTTTGGCAAAAAAACCATTAGCGAATCCAGCCTCATTTGAGGAGTTTTCGCAGTATGAGCACTATACTATTACTCCTATTGACCATGATTACCCTGGGAAAACACCAGTGTTGTGGAATACGTTGTACAAAAAATGCAACATACATGCAGTGATGGCGATGGTTGTGGGAAATCCAGCAGACGTTCATGACATAATTGCCTCGCTTCGGAGGGATCCAAAATATATGGGTGGCGGCTCGGGATCGGGCTTTAAAGAATTAGTACTCAACGAGCTCGATGACACTACTCCTTTGGCGAAAGCCATTGGGGCAGTGAATGTAATCAAGCGCGAATCAGATGGTCGGCTCATTGGCGACAATACTGACGGCGCTGGCTATGTCGAAAGTTTGGCACAGACAATGAGGAGTCAAGGACGGGAACTAAAAGGCTCGCGTATATTAATTCTTGGAGCCGGAGGCACTGGTCGCGCTATAGCATTTACGCTTGCGGATCGTGGGGCAAGCCTGGTGATTCTCAATCGAACGAAATCTAAGGCAGTGGAACTTTCTCAAAGCGTGAACGCACACTTCGGAAAAATTGCAGCAATTGGTGGGGGTCGGGAACTGATTCCTGAATACTTGCCGAGCTCTGACGCTCTTGTCTCAGTAATTGACGACGCGACTTCACCACTCGATGAGTATTCCACTCTTGGAACTATGGATTTACCTGTTACTACTGATTCACTAGAAAAGAATCGTATTTCTGCTGCTGAGCTATTAAAAACAGCTCGACCATCATTTATCGTTTCAGATATTCGCCTTCGCAGCAGTGAAACACCTATGCTTCAGCAAGCGCGAGAGATGGGCTTCACTACGCTCGATGGTGTGCCAATGGTGATTAACCAAGGAATCGTTGCGTTTTGGTGGTTGTACGGGGATCATCTTACGAAACAAGGTGTTACCAAAGAAGATATTGCAAAAATAATACAGGAAATTATATAGATATAAACACGGTTTAATGGCCGGACACCTTTGGTGTCCGGCCATTTTTTAAGAGCCTCAATGAAATATTCTCGCTAGTATCTCGTACTACTAGAGTAGAAATAACTATTTTCGCTCGCAACTATACTCATGAAGGCAGAACACTATAAAAACGCAGAATATGCGTACTCTAAGGTTTTTTGGGGTGAAGATAAAAACAGACAGTATGAAAATGAAGCAGACCAGCTTCTCCTTCGGAATGCAATACGAGAAGATACGAAATGGATTGCAGATCTTGGAGGAGGATTCGGACGTCTTATTCCCACACTTAAAAAACGAAGTAAAAACGTCGTAATTGTAGATGCCTCTCTTGATCTTTTACGAGAGGCTAAAGCAACGTACGGTGACGATCCATCTGTTCAGTATATTAGAGCAAACGTATATCATTTGCCTTTTAAAGATCAGTCACTAGAAAGTGCTGTGTGTATGCGAGTTATGCACCACATAGAAAATCCGGATTTATTTTTCAAAGAATTAAATAGAGTACTACAAAAGAGTCTCTACCTAGAGTTTCCTAATAAAAAGCACATTCTCCAGCAGTTTCGGTTTTATTTTTTACAAGACAATACGATAGATATATTTTCTTCACGACCAGAAATGCGCGACAAGATGTTTTTAAACTACACGCTGCGATTTATGAAGTCTCATATTTTAAAAGAAACGATTTTCTCTATTCAAAAAATATCAGGAGCATCTTTTTTAAGACATACTCACCTAAAGAAACTTCCTAAGCGAATACTGCTTGCGGGAGAATCTTTTTTGCAGCGCATTTCATTTTTTGCAGAATGGGCACCCAGCATTCTTCTCACATTGCGAAAAAACGCTGATACGCCTCCGAAAGAATTTTCTGATTTGCATGAAATAGTCGTTTGCCCGATTTGTCGAGGATCACTATTTATAAATGAACAGCATATAGCATGTGAAGCTGGGCATACATTTGAAATGGAAGAAGGAATACTGGATCTTTTTATTGAATAGCTACAAGACAAAATGTATAAAGTGAAATGATATACTAGAAATCTATGCACTATAAAAAAATACCTGGTACTGATATAGAAGTACCAACCATCTGCCTTGGCACCATGACGTGGGGTCAGCAGAATTCCGAAGAGCAAGCACATGAGCAGCTTGAGTATGCGGTTGAAGAAAAGGGCTTGAAGTTTATCGATACTGCAGAAATGTACCCTGTGCCACCAACTCCAGAGCTTCAAGGCACCACGGAGCGATTTATTGGCACATGGCTTAAAAAGCGTGGCAAGCGTGATGATTTAATTATTGCGAGTAAGGTTACACCGTCGGACATGATTCGCACTCGTTCAATCGAGCTAAACGCCGACAACACAAAATCAAGACTTGACCGAAAGAGTATTCGTGAAGCAATTGAAGGCTCATTTGAGCGACTGCATGTAGACTATCTCGATCTCTACCAAGTGCATTTCCCAGAGCGTAAGACAAACTTTTTTGGACCACGAGGATTTACTGAGCTTGATCCGCATGAAGATGCTACTTCAATAGAAGAAACACTCGAAGCGATGACTGAACTTCTGAAGGAAGGAAAGGTGCGTGCTATCGGGGTGTCAAACGAGACTCCGTGGGGAATAAACGAGTATCTTCGTCTTTCACGAGAAAAAGGACTTGCTCGTATTTCAACAACCCAGAACCAATACGCTCTCACAAACCGCACGTATGAGATAGGACTCTCTGAAATTGGTTTGCGAGAAAATGTCGGTTTGCTCGCGTACTCTCCACTTGCAATGGGTGTGCTAAGTGGGAAGTATCTCGGCGGCGCGCGCCCGGAGGGCGCGCGCTTCACTCTCACAAATCGCAATGCGCCTCGGTATAATTCTGAAGCAGTACAGCCCGCAGTATCTGCATATGTCGAAATTGCAAAAAAACATGGTATTGATCCTTCAGCAATGGCAATAGCATTTGTAGCATCACGACCATTTGTCACAAGTGCGATTTTCGGCGCGACGACACTTGATCAGCTCAAAACTAATATCTCTGCAGGTGAGCTTACTCTCTCTCCTGAAATTCTTGCAGAAATAGAGGGAGTATATAAAGCAATTCCAGACCCCACAGCATAACGCTATCTTTTGATACTGTAGGTAGTAAGGTATTCTGTAGAAATGAATGAATCAGAGCTGCGTTTGCAGTATGGCTATAATGAACTGCCTCAAAAGAAGGAAAATCTAGCGCTCTTATATGTACAGACACTTTGGAATCCGCTCGCGTGGACAATGGAGGTCACCATACTTGTCACCGCACTCAGCGGCAGCTTTTTTGAAAGTATTTTAATTGCAGTACTTCTTTGTACAAATTCATTGATACATATTTACCAGCGTCACTCAGCAGACGCTGCACTTGCTTTGCTTAGTCGCACTATGCAAATAACCGTGCGAGCATTTCGCTCCGGTGCATGGATATTACTTCCTGCACGCGAGCTGCTACCAGGAGACCTTATTCGTTTGCGTACGGGTGATGTCATTGCAGCAGATGCCATAACCGAAGAAGGAAATGTAAGCGTAGATCTCTCCAGTCTTACTGGGGAGTCGCTCCCTGTTGAAGTCGGAGTCGGAGAGCCTTTGTATTCTGGAGGAATTGTCCAGCATGGTGAAGCTACTGCCAAAGTTACTGCAATAGGTATTAGTACAAAATTTGGTAAAACCACCGAGCTTCTTGAAGTTGCGCATCCTCCTACACACATGGAGCAAGTGGTTTTCAAAGTAATACGCTATTTATTTCTTGCAAACATGCTTGTGGCATTAGTGGTTGTATTGTTTGGCATACTAGCGCATGTACAAACACTGCAGATAGTTACTTTTGTAATCGTCATACTGCTTATGTCGGTACCTGTTGCGTTTCCTACTATGTTTGCGGTGGCGCAAAGCTACGGTGCTCTACAGCTAAGTAGAGCAAAGAATGGAAGTGTTTTGGTGCGAAGACTCGCAGCAGTTCAGGAAGCAGCGAGCATGGATGTGCTTTGTAGTGATAAAACGGGTACGCTTACTCAAAATACTCTAAGAGTCGCAGAAGTGACAGCCCTTGGTACATATACTCAAGAGCGACTCCTCGCCTTTGCTACTGCAGCAAGTGATGAGTCAGATGAAGACGCCATAGATCATGCAATTTTTACATATGCCTCAGAAGAAAATGTTCTTCCGCTCGCGCGCACGGATTTTACACCATTTGATTTTACATCCAAGCGCACAGAAGCAGACGTGTCTTTAGAGGGAGTCACAGCTCATGTCGAAAAAGGTCTGCCAACCGTACTGCTTACCGATACCACTCTACAAAAAACTGAAGCAGTGCGTGTTGTGGAGTCTATGAGCGCTAAAGGATTACGAGTATTGGCAGTCGTTATAACTCAGGAAAGTGTACGAAAATGTATAGGACTTATTGGCCTTGCTGATCCTATACGAGAAGATGCGCCACAGCTTATTAGGGAATTAAACTCCTTAGGCGTTCGAGTCATGATGATAACAGGTGATGGACTGCTTACTGCAAAAGCAATTGCCGCTCAGCTTGGTCTTGAAGGGGAAGTATTTACCGCAAAAGAGCTTAAAGAAAATCCAGCATTAGCACTTACAGGATCGGTTTGTGCTGAAGCATTTCCAGAAGATAAATTAACTATCATTGCGGCCTTACAAAAAGAAGGGCACATTGTAGGAATGACTGGCGACGGAGTAAATGACGCCCCAGCCCTTCAGCAAGCAGAAGTTGGAATTGCTGTAGAATGCGCTGCAGAAGTTGCAAAACAATCAGCAAGTCTCATTCTTACAAACCCCGGGCTTGAAGGTGTACGTGATGCCGTGCTCGTGAGTCGAAGTGTGTATATGCGGATTCATACGTGGGTTGTAAATAAAGTCGTGAAATCAATTGAGATACTCTTTGTCAGTGCAATTATATTTTTCATAACACGTATGTACATACTATCGCCGCTCTTTGGAGTGCTTATTCTTTTTGCCAATGATTTTGTTGCTATAGCAATCGCTACCGACACTGCAAAACCAATGAAAACGCCAGCAACATGGAATGTCAAAGCACTTAGCGTAGGAGCTTTGCTCGTGGCAGTAGTGCCCATCATACTTTTGCTTGGAGTATATGGAATTGCTCAGTACTTAGGGTATTCGGTCGACACTTCGCGAACCATCGTGTTTACCATGCTTATTTATTTTTCAGTCACAACACTCCTTGCAGTGCGAACTCACGAGCATAGCTGGAAGGTTGCTTTGAGTAAAACGCTTAGTATTTCATTGCTTTTCTCGCTTGTATTTGCATCGATTCTTTCAGGATTTGGTTTATTTATAACTCCGATGCCACTATCTTTCTTTATATTGCTTATAGGTAGCGCAGTGCTTAATTTCTTTGGTATAGATGCTATAAAGCGAATACCCTGGATTACGAGGAAGTTGTACGTGTAGTACACTATTTTCGGAATACAGCGTACTATGTATCGATGCAAGATAAAAATGAGAAGACTATTTATGAGCTTTTTAAACTCAGTATCTGGATTAAAATTCTAGGTTCTCTTGGTGAAATGGTAGGAGGTTTTGCGAGCGCGTTCATCCCAAGCGCCTTTGTGCTACACGCAGCGCTGTATTTTTCTCAAGGTACCACTGATGACGCTGATGATTTTATTGCACATGAGCTCATACGAGTTGCGCACTCTTTTAGTACGAGCAATCATCTCTTGATTGGAGTGTATTTCTTTATGCGAGGTTTGGTGCAGTTACTTCTTGCTATTGCACTACTCCGAAATAAAATTTGGGCGTATCCGTTACTCCTTTTAGTGCTCTTTTTCTTAGTTGTTACACAAATATATGCGATATATTTTTCGCACTCAATTATCACTGTCGGTATCACAATAATAGATATTGTGACGATCTATCTAGTGGGACATGAGTACGCTATTGTACGAAAGATACGCAAATAAGCCCGTATTGCTTGTGCAGTATTAAAATTCATAAAGCTTTTAAGATACGTTGATTTTTCTTAGAAACAATCATGCTTAGATAGCAACATGCGAAAAGCATGGAAGCACAACTATATTGTTAGTACGCTTCTTTTTCTTGCTGGAATATCGTTTTACTGCGTTTTAACTAAGAAATCAATACAAAATATCGCACCGTTTGTGTATCATATAGTTCCTGAGCAGCAACTCGTGCTTATCATTGAACCGAAAGAGGGAATAGTGCCGATACTTGCGAGTATTAAAAAAGCTACTAAATCTATTGATGTTGTGATGTATGAATTGGAAGATGAAGACATAGAAAAAGAGCTCGCCGCGGCCGCAGGCCGCGGCGTCTCAGTACGTGTCATTTTAAATGGAGGACTATACGGAAAGGGTTCAAAAGCAAATCAACCTGCATTTTCCTATTTTCAGGCGCATCATATACCAGTAAAGTGGTCTCCAGCCTATTTTTCACTGACACATCAAAAAACAATTATACTTGATGCTCAAACGGCAGTACTTCTTACATTTAATCTCACTCCTAAGTACTATGCGTTGTCTCGTGATTTTGCGGTGATTGATGAAGACAGTCATGATGTTTCTGCAATTCAGTCTGTATTTACGGATGATTGGCAAGGAGTAGGATTAAAAACACCAGCACGGGAATTTTTTCCAGAAGGGGATGATCTTGTATGGAGTCCAAACGCAAAATACATACTACTCGCTGCTATTTCTTCGGCTTCTTCTTCACTTGAAATAGCAAGCGAAGAACTTGAAGATCCTGATTGTATTGCAGCACTCGCCGCGGCCGCAGGCCGCGGCGTTCATATACAAATTTTAATGACCGACTCCTCTCAGTGGCATCAAGCATTCAGGTACTTAGCATCTCTAGGTATACAGATACGCACATATCCAAAAAATCAACATTCTCTCTATATACACGAAAAAATATTTATAATTGACGATACGCAAGTCTTTCTCGGTTCTCAAAATCTTTCTACAACTTCACTAGTTACAAATCGCGAACTTGGACTTTTCATTTCTACACCAAGTAGTATTGAAACTATAAAAAATCAATTCCTGGAAGATTGGAATAATGCACCAAAAGTCTTTTCTTTAGCAGCAGATTAATTACAAAATATACGGTATACTTTGTATTCCTTTCAAAATAATTTTAGCTACGTATCTATGAAAACTATCACCATTGCAGAAAAATCGGTTTATCACTCATATCCAGACGATCGAGCAAAGCATCCTGGACTTATTATCCTTGAAGAAGTATGGGGTGTAAATGAGCACGTGAAATCTGTTGCGGACAGGTTTGCTGCGGAGGGATTTAGCGTGCTTTCTCCTGAATTACTCCCAAGTGGTCTACTTGAAATGCTTACTCCAGAAATGCAAATAGATCTTTTTAATCCAGAAAAGAGACATATAATTCAGCCACAACTTCGTGAAGCGATGCAGCCGATTTATCAGCCAGAGTATGCGATTGATGCTATCGCTTCGCTCAAAGCATGTGTTGACTATCTTCTCGCAGATGATGGTTGTGATGGCACTGTTTCAGTGCTTGGATTTTGTTTTGGTGGAACGTATAGCTTTAACATAGCGGCACATGACTCACGCATTAAGGCCGCTGTCCCTTTCTACGGACACGCCCCTTCAGATGAAGATCTTGCAAAGATACAGTGCCCAGTACTTGCTTTTTATGGTGAGCAGGACACTCCGCTCATTGAAGCGCTTCCGAAAGTAAAAGAAACTATGCAGAAGTTAGGAAAGGACTTTGAAGTCGTTGTGTACCCAGAAGCTGGACATGCGTTTTTTAACGATACAAATCCTTTT
>DAIDID010000019.1 GCA_027459545.1 Candidatus Parcubacteria bacterium
ATTAGTGCGACTATAGCTATTGCACTTGGTACGGTGTTATTTCTTTTTGGACCTGCTTCTTTGCAATCAAGTGTGGATAGCTCCGTGCTTGGTGACCAAGCTAAAACGACTACATCAGTACCTTTTTCAATACTTGAGCAAGGTTCTAATGCGATTTCTATAACCGATCGGACAAACTATAGAATTACTAGTGTGAACGAGTTGCATACTCTTTGGCCGCTCATATATGGAGATAGAGATGCACCAATTATTCCAACGGTTGATTTTTCAAAGTACGAAGTGCTTGCGGTATTTGATGGCACGCACACGACTAGTGGATATAGTGTGGAAGTTACCAGTATACTTGACTCACTACCAAAACGAACTGTAACCGTAACTCATCTCGCACCAGAGTCTAGTTGTGCTGAAACTACAGAGCCAAATAGTCCATTTGAAATTGTGCAAGTGCCGATTACTACCTACACAATCATCCATAAAGATAGTGCGAGCACCACTCCATGTACCTAAAGGAAACTTCGCGATAGGATAGATACATGGACGCATCAAGCTATTTCAAAGGAAAAAATATTACGCTTATGCGGATAGGGCTTCTCGGGCGAGGAGTCGGAGATGCTGCGTTTTTAGCTCAGTGTGGCGCACAGGTACTCGTCGTAGACGCTGCTTCTCAAGAGGTGATGCAAGCATCTGTTGATGCTCTCAAAAAGTATCCAAATATAAGGTTTAAATTTGGTCCGTATGATTTGAATGATTTCAGACATTGCGATTTCGTATTGAAAGGTGCTGGCACGCCGATTGATTCTCCTGAGATAGCTGAGGCCCACAAGCAAGGTATTCCCGTGCGAATGAGCGCAGATCTATTTGCTGAAATTGCGCAGATTCCAATTATTGGAATTACGGGTACTCGTGGCAAGTCTACAGTTACTCACATGATAGAGCACATACACAAAGAGGCAGGAAAGAAAGTGTTGCTAGGAGGAAACGTCCGAGGTGTGTCTTCGCTCGCACTTCTCGCAGAAGCAACTCAAGAACACCTAGGGATTTTTGAGCTTGATTCTTGGCAATTACAGGGATTTGGTGAGGCAGGCATAAGTCCTTCGCTTGCAGTCTTTACAACGTTTTATCCAGACCATCTTAATTATTATCATGGAGATCTCGATGTATATCTTGCCGACAAAGCATATATTTTTTTGAATCAAAAGCCTGAGGATACACTTATTCTTGGTTCGCAGTGCGCAGAGCTTGTTCAGGAAAAATATGGTAAAGAGATTCGCTCGCATGTGATAGTTGCACAGGCAAGTGACATCCCTTCTGATTGGAAATTAAAAATTCCAGGGGATCATAATATATACAATGCAGCTATTGCGCTCGCTACCGCTCGCGCGAACCATATCCCTGATGCCGTAACTCGAACAGCACTCGAATCCTTCAGTGGAGTACCAGGTAGACTTCATTTAGTGCGAGAAATAAACGGCATAGAAATTTACAATGATACAAACTCCACAACACCAGATGCTACCATTGTCGCGCTTCAAGCACTTGCGCACTCATCAAAAGACATACGCACGGAATATGCAGGAAAAAGAATTGTGCTCATCATGGGTGGTGCAGACAAAAACCTTGAAATGTCAGGCCTTATTGAGGAAATTAAAAAAAGCGTGAAGCGCGTAACACTCCTTTCTGGTACAGGCACTGCGAGAATCGCACAGTTACTTCCGGATGCGCAGATATTTGATACTCTTGCAATGGCATTCAAAGACGCATACGATCATGCCAATCCTGGCGACGTGCTGCTTTTCAGTCCAGCATTTGCGTCATTTGGTATGTTTACAAATGAATACGATCGCGGAGATCAATTTATTTCCCTCGTACAAGACCTATAAACATGATTGGGATTTTTGATTCAGGTATGGGCGGACTTACCGTTTTAAAAGCAATCCGAGAAGAGATGCCATCAATAGACGTGCTGTATTTTGGAGATACTAAAAACGCACCCTATGGATCTAAAAGTCGTGAGGAGCTTTCGAGATTGACGATACAAGCGATACAGATACTCCGCGCGCGAAGCGCGCGGAGTATCGTGAGTGCCTGCAACAGCGTATCTGCGTCTATGACGGTTTCGCTCATGGATACCTTTTCGCTTTCATCTGAAGGTACCCCCGAATACCTTCTCGAAATGGTTGGTCCGACGGTAAGTTATTTTAAAGAATCAACCGCACGACTTTTACTTTGTGCCACAACAGCAACTATCAAATCGCAAATGTACCAGAATGCCTTTGAAATGATTGGAAAGCACGTAGACACCCTTGCTATTCCAGAGCTTGCAGGGGCGATAGAAGCAGGTGCTCCTGATGCTGACATTGAAAGAGTAATTCGTACCTCGCTTGAAGAAATCGAAATGAAGAATTATGACATAGTGATACTCGCCTGTACGCACTATCCACTCGTAGCTAATGTATTTGAGCGGATTCTCGGAAAGTCTATTTTAGTATTTGATCCTGCGGTTGCTGTAGCAGAACGCGTAAAAAAGCAGCTCTGGCCTCGCGAAATGGCGGATGGTAAGACGATCTTTCTTTTAAGTCAAGATTCGGAACCATTTCGTATGTATGTAGAATTACTTTTCCCAAAGAGCAAGTATTCAATTGAAGTGCTACAGTAGTGCTATGAATAATGTATATCGAGGGAGTAAAGAATTTCCATTTCCTAAAAAAGTACATTTTGTTGGAATTGGAGGAATTGGCATGTCCGCACTAGCGCAGATGATGTTGGATAATGGAGTATCTGTAAGTGGTTCTGATCTGGAGGGGAGTCCTGTTACTGAGATGCTTGAAGCAAAGGGAGTTGTGGTGAATATTCCACAAGTCGCTGAAAATGTACCAGAAGATGCAGAGCTTATCGTTTATAGCGATGCGGTTCCTGAAGGAAATACAGAGCGAATGCGTGCAACCGAGCTAGGAATTGAGCAGCGTTCTTATTTTCAGGCTCTGGGTATGGTTTCGGAAGGGAAGCGCACTGTGGCTATTGCAGGAACACATGGTAAAACAACGACGACAGGGATGCTCGCCCGCGTCCTAAAGGACGCGGGCGCATCTCCCACTGCAGTTATCGGTTCAATTGTAAAAGATTTTAAATCAAACTACCTAGCTGGGACGTCGGATCTTTTCGTAGTGGAGGCATGTGAATACCGTCGTCATTTTTTAAATCTCTCACCTGAAGTGCTTATTGTCACAAATATCGAATTTGACCACACTGATTATTTCCGTGATCTCACTGATGTGCAGGACGCGTTTCGCACACTCATGGAGCGAGTACCTTCGCATGGTCTGATAGTCACCGATGCGACACACCCAAATATTGCACCTCTTTTAGAAAAAGTTGTTGCGAAGGTTGTTGATTATACAAAAGAAGCGTCCTTTACACTCAAGCTCCCAGGAGAATTTAATCAAATGAACGCGCGCGCAGCCGCTGCGGCTGCGCGCTTCGTGCTTGTGAAGGCTCCAGAATTTTCTCTCGAGCATTTTGATTTATTCCTCACAGCATCACTCGCAGACTTTCATGGTACCTGGCGCAGATTTGAATACAAAGGGAAAACTAAAAACGGTGCAGAGGTATATGATGATTACGCACATCACCCAACTGCTATCGCACTAACGCTCGCTGAAGTAAAAAAGCGAACCACAGGAAAAGTATATGTGGCGTTTCATCCACATTTATATAGCCGCACTCGCGATCTTTTCGATGGATTTTCATACGCATTTACCAATGCGGATATTGTATATATTGCTCCTATTTATGCTGCGCGTGAAATTGAGGACGGCACTATTTCTTCAATGCTTCTTGCAGAACGTATCGCGGCACACGGAACAGAAGCGCACGCAGCAGAATCATTTGAGGAAATTGAAACACTTCTCGCTGGAGCAACTTCTGGCGACAGCATAGTTACTATGGGTGCAGGTGATATCTATAAAGTAGCTGACGCACTCGTTGATATATAAATTTGTGTAGTCGCGTAGAGAATTCACGCCACTCGCTTTTTTTTGGAAGGAGCGGTAGGGTAGAAAGATGGAGACATTTGAGACACGCGCAACGCTTTCAATAGTAGCAACACCAATCGGAAATCTCGGAGACATTACACTGCGTGCATTGCAAATCCTAAAAGACGCAGACGTTATTGCGTGTGAAGATACACGAGTAACAGCAAAACTCCTTGCGCGGTATGACATTAAAAAACCACTAGTTATTTTTCATGCGCAGAGCGGCCCGCAAGCGGGCCGCCGCATCCTTGCACTACTTGGCGGAGGCAAGCAAATAGCACTCGTGACGGATGCTGGTACTCCAGGAATATCAGATCCTGGAAGTGAGCTTGTGCGCATGGCGCGCGAACAGCTTGGAAACGCAGTACGCATTGAAGCAATCCCTGGCCCAGCAGCACTTACGGCAGCGCTTTCAATTGCTGGTGTTAGTGGCAATGATTTCATTTTTTTAGGATTTCTTCCCCACAAAAAAGGTCGCCTTACTACATTTAAAGAAATTGCTACATCCTCACGCACTTGTGTCTTTTATGAATCTCCTCACCGCATAGAGAAGGCACTTGCACAGCTTGCCCAACTTCTCCCAGAAAATGGTAGTCGAAAAATCATGGTCGCGCGGGAAATTACGAAAATCCACGAATCCTTCATAGAAGGAACACCAGCTGAAGTAGCCGAATATTTTACAAAACACCCCTCAGAAATCCGCGGTGAATTCGTCGTAATTGTCACAGCATAATATAGCGTGAGTTGGTTTCAGCCGAGGGTCAGCATGTTCCAAAAAGTTTCGTTGTAATGTTAGAAATTTTTTGGAATATGCTGGCACGAAGGCTTACGAATCTTCAGCTTTATTTTATCTTTACCGTATAGATACTTCATAACTCCGCGCTATAATACTCCTATGGATAATCCCGATCGCATCACATACTTTGCGGCGACTGATTCTCGTGGCAAACGCATTCCTTTTGGTATAAAGGCGAAAGATAGAAATCGCCATATGTACGTGATTGGCAAGACGGGAATGGGTAAGTCCACACTGCTCGAAAATATGGCGATTCAGGATTTACGAAATGGCGAGGGAATTGCATTTATAGATCCTCACGGTGGCACAGCAGACAAGCTTCTTTCGTATGTTCCAAAAGAGCGCATAAAAGACGTAGTGTATTTTGCACCATTTGATCTCGATCAGCCCATAGCCTTCAATGTCATGGAAGACGTGGGGTACGACAAGCGTCATCTAGTGGTGTCGGGTCTCATGGCTACGTTTAAAAAAATATGGGAAGACGCATGGAGTGCTCGCATGGAATACATTCTCACAAATACTCTTCTTGCTCTGCTTGAGTATCCAAATGCAACACTCCTTGGTGTAAATAAAATGTATACCGATAAAGCATATCGAAAAAAGGTCATAGACAACGTAAAAGATCCCGTAGTGAAGGATTTCTGGACAAAAGAGTTTGCAAACTATGGTGAGCGCTATACACAGGAAGCAACTCCCGCGATTCAAAATAAAATCGGTCAATTCACTGGAAATCCACTCATTCGAAATATTATTGGTCAGCCAAAGTCCTCTTTTGATATCCGAGATATGATGGATCAAAAGAAGATTCTCATCATAAATCTTTCCAAAGGTCAGGTGGGCGAGACCAATATGCGATTGCTTGGCTCGATGCTTACGACACGCATTTTCCTTGCTGCAATGAGTCGAGCTGATCTTTCCGGTCCTCAGCTCGACAAGCTTCCGCCATTTTATTTTTATGTGGAGGAGTTCCAAAACTTTGCAAATGACACCTTTGCAGAAATTCTTTCAGAAGCGAGGAAGTATCATCTGAATTTAATTATTGCGCACCAGTATGTAGAACAAATGGAAGAGCAGGTGCGTGCTGCTGTTTTCGGAAACGTTGGTACAACTATTGCTTTCCGTGTTGGACCATTTGACGCAGAAACACTCGAAACTATATTTTCTCCAGAATTTATGAAAGAGGATTTAGTAAATTTAAATATTCGACAAATTTATCTAAGTCTGATGATTGATGGGGTAGGGTCACGACCTTTCTCTGCAATTACCATTCCTCCAATAGCTCCGCCACCCGTGACATATAAGAGTGAAGTTATTCAAGCTTCGCGTGAGCAGTTTGGAGAGCGAAGAGAAAGAATCGAAGCTGCAGTTATTGAAGAGCTCGCGACAGATCCTGCAGACGCTGTACCAGAACCAAAAGCAAAGACATATAAGCCTGCCACGACTTCCCGAGAAACTCCTCCCCAAACGCAAAGGCCACGGCAGCAGCAGGAAATTCGTAGGCAAGAGTTACAAGCTAAAGAACGCGCCCCAAGTGCACGTTTGCAAGCTGAAAGAGCACCATCTGCTTCTATTGTAAAAACAGGAGAGGATCTAAAAAGTATACTGCGTGCGATGACTGCAGATGCAGCAAAAAAAGCACCAAGTCCCCAACCAAAAAAAGTAGAAACAGCTCCACTTAAAAGTGTGCTCGCCGATGTACTTAAAAAATCAGAACTAAAATCAATTCCAACTGCAGAAGAAAAATCAGAACAAAGCTCTGATGTACGAAAAGTATTTGAAGTTCCTGAAGAAACATTAAAAGCGATATTTAAAGAGCAATGAGACTAGCGGTGAGCTTGCTTGGACTCTTTTTCATAGCGTTTCCAGCACGTGCAGCACTTGAAGTAACTGAAATTATGTATGATCCGCCGGGTGTAAATACCGGTCGTCAATGGATTGAAATTATAAATACTGGACCTGACTCAGTAGATCTCGGTGCAAAAAATATTCGACTGTACGATGCTAGTGGTGCTCATTTATTAAAACCCTATACGGCAGGAGGCACTATGGTGCTTCCCGTGGAAGGTGTTGCAGTGATAGCAAAAGACCCGATGTCATTTTTAAATGATTTCGCCACCTTTTCAGGAACGCTTTTGAAAAGCTCATTCACACTCGCTGCAAGTGCGGGTATGCTTGGCATACTAAAGACTGATGGCACAATTCTTGCTCAAGCAAAATACAGCTCATCGCTTGGTGCAAAAGGAGATGGAAACTCGCTTCAGAGAATCCTCGCTCAAGAAAGTAGCGATATGGGGAGTAGCAAAAGAGCAATGGGTGAAGAAGGTGCATTTACACCAGCGGCACCAACTCCGGGAATTGTACCTATAGTGCTGCCAGCGCCACTCACAGCGCCGGTGAAACTTTCCACTCTAAACTCAGGTACTAATAAGCGAGTAAGTCGCAATAGCGGCACGAGCTCAAAAAAGTCCTCATCAGCTAATCCTCATACTATCTATGGAAAAGGCACCGTAGCCCCATCCGCCGAAGCTAACGCTTCGGCGGATGGGGCGCTTTTTCCGTCTATTGATTTCTCATTTTTTGCACCACTTGTGTCCCTATTCTCCTCCATTTGGTTTGCTTGTTTTCTCAGTCTTTTGGCATTTTCATCTTTTTCCCTTATGCTAGTTCAACGGTCACAATTCCTATGAAAACAATTCTTGTAACAGGCGGCGCTGGTTTTATTGGCTCACATCTTTGTGAACGACTCGTTGCCGACAGTATAGCAGCTGGGGATAATACTAAAATAATTTCTCTAGACAATTACTTTACAGGCTCTCGTGAAAACCACGTTTCTGGAGTTGAGTATCGCGAGGGTCACACGAAAGACATCGAGAAACACATACCCGAAACTCCCGACATCATTTATCATCTTGGTGAGTATTCGCGTGTAGAAAAAAGCTTGACCGAACCATCTTTGGTTTGGGATTTAAATAAAGACGGAACATTTGGAGTTTTAGAATTTAGCAGAAAGAAAAATACCAAGCTTTTATATGCGGGTTCATCTACGAAATTTGGAGATGGAGGCCTTGGTAGAGACCAGAGTCCGTATTCATGGACGAAAGCTACAAATACAGAACTCGTTCGAAATTATGGTGCATGGTATGAAATGCCATATGCTATAACCTATTTTTATAATGTATATGGACCGGGCGAGAGAGCTGGGACGTATGGTACTGTAATTGAAATTTTTAAACAAAAATATCTGAATGGAGAACCACTTTCAGTGACTGCTCCAGGTACTCAAAAAAGAAATTTTACACATATAGATGACATTGTTGAAGGACTTCTACTTGTAGGCGAAAAGGGATATGGAGATGATTTTGGACTTGGAGATTCACACGCATACTCAATACTCGAAGTTGCTAAGATGTTTAGCTCAGAAATCATTCTGATGCCAGAAGTTAAGGGGAATAGAATGGGGTCAGAAATTGATACTACAAAAAGTGAAAACTTGGGATGGAAAGTTCAGAAAAGTCTAGAGAACTATATACATGATATAAAAGCTC
>DAIDID010000020.1 GCA_027459545.1 Candidatus Parcubacteria bacterium
TCGCTTCCGCCACCGTAACCGCCACGATCACCGCCGTATCCTCCTCCGCGGTTTCCGCCACCGTATCCTCCTCCGCGGTTATTGTCGCGAGGAGGTCGATCGCCTTGTGGACGAGCCATAGAAACTGAGAGCATACGCCCATCGAATTCCTTGCCGTCCCAACGATCGATTGCTGCTTGAGCTTGCGCTTCATCAGCCATTTCGACGAAACCAAATCCGCGTGAGCGGCCGGTCATACGGTCACTAATAATACTAACCGACGTTACTTCACCAGCTTCCGAAAAAGCGGTTCGCAAGTCGTCCTCAGTCGTACGGTATGGAATACCGCCGACATAGAGCTTTGATGTTGCCATGTGGACGTGTGTTGAACTTGATAACCTCGCTGTACCAAAACTTTGTGACTTTCGTCAGGAGAGCATAGGATCCGGGCGAGTTGAAGAAAGTATGCTACATATTTGCTAAAAACACAAGTCTTTCAAGGGGAAAAGAAAAAATAATCCGCCCCGATTATTCAAAGCGTAGGGCATCGATTGGATTCATTTTCGCTGCCCGTCGTGCTGGGTACCATCCAAAAATAATCCCAATAGCGGCAGATACTCCAAAAGCAAGTACAACTGATGACCAAGATACTTGCGCAGCAACGAGTCCAATTGCATTTACGGTAAATGCCACACCAAACCCAATAAGTATTCCTGCAATACCGCCTAAGATTGTAAGGGCAAGTGATTCCATAAGAAATTGATTGCTAATATCATTTTCACTAGCGCCGATTGCTTTTCGTAATCCTATTTCCTTTGTACGCTCAGTAACGCTCGTAAGCATCATATTCATAATCCCAATTCCCCCTACCACTAAAGAAATACCCGCAACTGCCGCAAGAAGCACAGTAAAGGTGCCAGTGATAGTTGATGCTGTAGAAATAATGTCGTACTGATTTAATACTTGAAAGTCAGCATTTGCAGGATTGCTTATCGCGTGTAGTTTCAAAAGTAGCGCAGTAAGATCATTTTGTACCTGTGTCATCGTTGCTGCACTTGTGGCTTCTATACTTATGTCGCTCACTGTAGGACTTCCTTTGTAGAGAGAATTTGAAAGATATTGATGCGCAGTAGTTATAGGAATATAGATTTCATCGTCTTGATTGGAAGCGCCGCTTGTACCTTTTGATACTGTTTCTCCGATAATTGTAAAGAGGTTTCCATTTATACGGATGGTTTGTCCTATAGGGTCACTACCATCAGGGAAAAGAGTTGTAGCTACAGTAGGTCCAACAATTGCAACTTCAGAAAATGTTTCTTCTTGCACAGTACTAAAAAATGATCCTTCAGCTAAAGAGAGATTTCGAACACTCGTATATGCGGGCACAGTTCCGTCGACCGTGGTGTTTGTATTGGCTTGACTCGATACTACTTGGTATCGACCACTACTTTCAGGAGCAACAGCTACAATATTTTGTACGTGTGCACTTATTGTATCGGAGTCATTCATAGTGAGTGTTTTGGTAGAACCAAATCCAGCTGAAATTCCTCCGCTGGTAGTGGCACCAGGAAGCACAATTATCAGGTTTGAACCAAGTGCATCAATACTTGAAGAAATAGATGCTTGCGCACCATTACCAATTGCCACCATAGCAATAACCGAAGCAATACCTATTACTATGCCAAGCATGGTTAGTCCCGACCGTGCTTTATTTGCAGTAAGCGCAGTAATAGTTTCTTCAAAAAGATCGCGGGTGGTCATAGGGATGTTATGTCGAGGATTCGCCAGGTGGAATTACTGCTTTTCGTTGCGTATGATTTCTGTCGTCACTCATAATGCTTCCGTCTTTGAGTCGAATTATTCTTTTCGCGTGTTCGGCAACTTCTAACTCATGCGTTATCAGAACAATGGTGCGTCCATGCTTTTCATTTAATTCTGCAAAGGTGTGTAGCACTATTTCAGTAGTGCGAGAGTCAAGATTTCCTGTTGGTTCATCTGCAAGAATGAGAGTTGGATCATTTACGAGTGATCGAGCAATAGCTACGCGTTGAATTTGTCCTCCTGAAAGTTGATTAGACATATTTTGAAATCGCGACTCAGGGAAGCTCGCAGCAAGAAGTGATTCTTTAGCTTTTGCTTCGCGTTTTTCATGTGGCACATTTGCGTATATAAGAGGAAGCATGACATTGCGAAGAACTGTAGTACGAGGCAATAAATTAAACGACTGAAACACAAAACCAATTTTTCGCTTACGAATATCGGCAAGTTCGTCGTCGGTGAGTTTTGAAGCATCTTCTCCATCTAGTGCATAGGTGCCGCTAGTAGGGGTATCAAGACATCCAAGTATATGCATAAGCGTAGATTTTCCTGATCCCGATGGTCCCATAATCGCTACAAATTCACCATCTTGTATTGTGAAAGAAACTCCACTTAGTGCTTTCGTTTCAATATCTCCTAAACGATAGATTTTCTGTATGTCTTTTACCTCTATCATACACTTGTATACGATATTATTTTCCTAGCCACCTGGCCGTATTCCACCAAATCCACCTCGCCCAGATTTGCCGATAACACTCGTTGCGCTCGCCGCCGCAGTTTTTGTTACACCAGCAGCTGACTGTGTACTAGTGACGATAAACTCACCTGGCATAAGTCCAGAGAGTATTTGAGTCATGGTGTCATTTGAAAGACCTGTTGTAACGATAACTTTGCGAATTGTGACGTTACTTGCAGGTATTGTAATGGTGGGTTGGTTTCTTGCAGGGTTTTTATCTGGCGTAAGTATTGTTGCAACTTCGACATACGTAGAATTTCCAGATGTTTTAATTGCAGCGCTAGGCACTTGTGTGGCATCAGTGGAGGATGCCGTTGTAATAACCGCTTCAGCAGTCATGCCAGGCTTTATGTTGCTATTTTGCGTAGTAAGACTTATACGCACATCGTAGGTATCAACTCCCGAAGAAACAGTTCCTATGGGATTAATAGTTGCAACGGTTCCACTTTCAGTGAGATTTGGTAATGCATCAAAGGTAAGAATTGCGGACTGTCCGACTACTACTTTTGCAGCGTCGGCTTCATTGAGTGATAGATCTACATAGTCATCTTTAGTAATGAGTGTTGCAATGGTTGTTCCTGAAGATGCTTGTGCGTATTGGTTTACTGGAACAGACCCAATAACTCCATCAAACGGTGCGACGATCCTATAATATGACGCAGTAGTTTCAGCTTNAGAAAGCGCTTCTTGAGCTTTCTCAACAGTTACTTCCGCTGTTTGTACGGAAAGCGGTAAAGCGCTACTCCCATTTAGTGATTCTGTATCTGCAGTAAGAGTGTTCTGGGCGTTTAGTAGTGCAGTTTGCGCATTAGTAATATTTGCGCTGTCACTCGTGAGTGTGCTTTGGTACGACGTAAGGGAAGAAATCTGAGTGGAAAGCTGCGTTGCACGAGTAATTTTTGCTGCTTCTAATTGCTGGCTTATGTAATTGTAGTATGCAAGCGTGTCTTTTAATACGATCTCGATTGAGTTATTTGCTGCAACGGTATCAGTATCGAGCTGTGCTAATTGAGTCTGCGTCAGTGTGCTTGTGTTTGCATTTGCATATTCTGCTTTTACGTTTTGATACGCAGCAGAAGCTGCTTCGTAGTCAGACTCTACTTGCTGAGCATATGCTTTAGATTCTGCCGTAGGGACGAAGTTTTCATAAGCGACGATATTTTCTTGCGCAGTATAGTTTGAAATAGTCGAAAGATCGTGCAGTATTCCATCGAGGCCATTCATAATAGTAGGGAGATCAGTGTAGTTTGATTGAAGCGAAGTGAGGTTCGTCGTTTTGTCAGTTGAAAGGGTGCTTTGGTCATTTTGTACGCTAGACCCTGAAGAGGTGAGCGCTTGCTGGTAGGCTATTTGTGCACTTTCAAGATTTTGTTTTGCAGAAATGACAGCTTCGTCCGCAGTAGTTGAATCTAGTTCAGCTATGGTCTCACCCGCAGTAACTATTTGACCTGGTGTTACATTTAGTTTCAGTATTTGACCAGACGCAGATCCTTGAGGAGTAATATTTACAGTGGTGTCGGCATCAACTTGCCCACTGGCAGTAACGGTTACGACGAGTGGTCCTTGAGTCACAGGACTTAGAGTGTATTCGTTACCAGTCGCAGCTGCCGTGAGTGAAGCATAACTCCAGTAGCTTGCTCCAAGTGCAATAAGCAAGACTCCCATTGAGAGTAATTTATGCCGCATTCCGAATTTCCATACGTGCTGATATGCAGATTTCAAAAAAGACAAGCCGGAAGAGAAGAATTTTTTCATGTTAAAAAAGAGTTGTTGATGAAGCGGCCGCTGTGGTCGGGGAAGGAACGAGGCGAAGCAAGCTTGCGACGATTTCGCCTGTAGTGTTTGGTGTTCCGATTACTACGGCATATGCTCCGACAGAAAGATCTGACACAGAGATGTTTTTTAGACGCTCTCGCAAAATGGTGCTCGAAGTGATAAGAATTTTCTCTTCAGGTTTTTGCTTACTACTTATAATCAGCGTCGTAGTTCCAGAGCTATCAGTAGTAATGCTTAGAATTTTCCCGAGTGTGCCATCAGGATTTGGTGTGTGTGTGTTTGGAAAACCAAAAGCATTCATCCCTGAAAAATTTTGAGAATAATTTTCATTCCATCGATTTGAAAAAAGTGCTTCATGGTAGCCTACATGTACACCAACTTCAAATATACCTATTGCTACGAGCATAATACAAATACCTAGTATGCAGCCCGCAAATATTTTTGAGCTAAAAAAATCTATAACGGCTTGTCGTTTCATAAAAAGAATAACTATAAAAGTATACTAAGCAGTTTGTAAGGAATTACTAGAGAGCCCTCGAGCAATAGTTTGAAGCGATACAAGAAAAACAGCAACAAGGAATAGGGTAAGAGTAATCTCAAAGCCCGGAAGCGCCTCAAGGAGTGATAGTCCAAATGAATTAAAATGATTCACGACTAAGTCGCTGTCAGTTATAAATAAACTAGCGAAAGTACTAAAACCACTTTCTGTAGCAGCCTGTATGAGTGCAGGTAAAGCGAACATCAGCCCCACGAGGGAGCTGATGCTACTAAGGGAAGAAATAATGATCCGCGCTCGTTCCCACATGCGTGAGTTTCGCTCGCGTTCGCTCAGGATTGCCAAATATATCCGCTCGCAAAGATAGTTCGGCTGAGATTCCTGAGGAAGGGCTTGAAAAAGTCGATCAAAATTTGTCCCCATATCTCTAATACGCGCGAAGAGTTTGTTTTGTTGCATTTTGTATAAAAGTTATTTTCGTGGTATTATTCATAAGGAAATACAACCTAGAAAGAGGTCAGTAATGAAAAAAGTACCTGAGAAACTCTTTGCGTATGACGAATCAAACAACGCTATCGCGATGTACATGCAAAGGGTTAATAAAATCCATGTACTGCTTCAGTACGCTCCGCTCTTGCCCACAGATACTCTGGTGAGTAAGGAAAGAGGAGTGAGCGATTTGGTTTTGCGGCTTTCCGCCCGTCTTTATGAGCTTGATGCGGACATACGTTTGCTTCAGGCTTCTCGTGATGTAGAATCTGACGCAAGTCTATTTCTTCCAGATTTTGCGAAGTTAACTTCTCTCACGACAGAATTTAATTTCGTGATGTACCTATACCTCGGCAAAATTCAACACGAATTTCCTAATGCTGAGTATCCAAGTGGATTTTTCACGATTCGTGACAAAAACACAGTTGTGATAACTAAGGAAGTCATGAAGTGGCTTGGAGAAGCTGCTTTAAAATCAGTTTGTCTTGATGAGCTTTATGTTTTTCAAAGAAGGATTGCTCTTTCGCCTCTGGCTGGAAGTAATTGACGATAACTAGTAAGAGGTAAAGGCCGGCGCGTTTCGCGCGCCGGCCTTTTTTAGTATTTTTTTGTTTCAAGAATTGCACGTAGTGCTATAAGTGCACGTCTATGTAGGCTTCGCACGGTGTTTGCAGGAATTTTTAATATATGTGCTATGGCTTCAAATGACTCTTCTTCTTCGTATCGCAAACTCAGTATTGCTCGATCTCTTGCAGGGAGTTGTGCTAAGGCAGAGCGCGCGTCGCTGGCAAGCGACGCGCGCTCAAATAGCTCATCAGGCAAAGGTTCTGGATCAACAAGAGTATCAGTAAGTACATTTTGGCTTTCTCCTATATCAAATTTTGAAAAAGTCACTGCTTTTCTTTTTCGCATGAGGTCAGTTGCGGTATTTTTTGCTATTGCGAAAAGCCATGTTCGAAAGGATTTTTTTGTATTAAACGTTTTTAGTTTTTTCCATGCCTTTATAAATGTTTCTTGCGTTGCATCTTGGGCATCTTCAGTGTTTCCGGTATAACGCACACAAAATGTATATATTGCTTGCAGATGTCTTTGTACAAGCTCTCTTAGTGCGTCATCATTTTTTGCGAGTACTTTTTTTACAAGCTCTGCATCTACATCGTCCATGCAATCAGCATACCCTAAATTCTGAAAATCATGAGTTTTTGAGCATATCGCGTTCGATGTCAGCGAAACTGCCACCAACTTTCTTACCAGGATTAAAAATGAGCAGGGGATCAAATATTTTTTTTGTTTCTTCAAAAAGCGCATACATTTTTTCGCCAAAGAGCATCTTTACGTAGGGAGTACGAATAATGCCATCATTGTGCTCGCCAGTCGTTGTTCCACCGTATTTTAGTACCAACGCATATACTTTTGGAGCTAATTCGAGAATTACCTCTCTACTTCGGGGTTTTTTAAGATCCATAAGAGGAATGATGTGGAAATTTCCATTACCAATGTGTCCTGCTATGGTGTATATAAAACTCTTGTCTCTTGCATACGGCTCGAGCAGCGTGTTTAGTTCTGGAAGAAATTCAGGATAACAGTCTGGAGGAACGACAAAGTCATCTATAAATGGTGAAGCATACATACCTTGAATGCTTTTACGAAGCAAAGCAAAACTTTCTCGCCGAACGATCCAGTATTTTTCAGATTCGTGCTCATTCTTTTTTACGCTCATTGGAAGATAGTGTAAGTGTGCATTTTGAATTGCCCTCTTTGCCTTTTCTGCTCTATTTACAGCCTCCTCTGGAGTTTCTGCAGCAAACTCCGCCATAAGAATGAGTTTTGGAATTCCTCCAGTCATTGCCATTACAACTTCAGGTAAGAACGAAATTCCAAGGCGAATAGCTTGCCAGAATCCCATTTGTGAAAGCATTTGCGGAAGGAAACGCACTGCAAACTTAAACGTATTGTCATCGTAAGATTCAAATGACTCAGGAGTAAAAGGTAGTACAGTATGCACAATTTTCGGCAGCATACTGAGATCCGAAAGGAAAATAACCAGCATTGCACGGTGATTTTTGTCACGCACCAATCGAAGCTTTGCTTTAGTCATAAGCGCGAGAGTGCCTTGCGCTCCGCATATGAGTTTCGCTAAATTAAACGTTCCTGTTTTTTGATCAATAACATTCCAGAGCGCATATCCTGCTGAATTTTTCGAAACGGTTGGTTTTGCTTCTGCAATAGTCTTGGCATTCTGAGTGAGAAGCGTGTGCATGTTTCGATAAATCGTTCCTTCGAACGTTTGCAGATTTTTCTTTTCCTCAAGCTCCGTTAGACTAAGTGCTTTAAAAGTAGTGCGGGTACCGTCTGAAAGCACTACTTCAACTTCTTCTACATACCGCTCTGTTTTTCCATATTCTAGTGTGCGCTCTCCACCAGAGTTGTTGTTCACAATTCCTCCCATTGCACATAGTTCGCGCGAAGCTGGGTAGGATGGAAGAATTAATCCTTCACCGCGGACTTTTTTTGAAAGAGTGATTTTTTCAAAGTCTCGATAAAATACTCCTGGCTCGGTTACAGCATATCCACCGTCTGCGTCTGTATGAATTTCAAGAACGGAATTCATGTATCTCATGAAAACTGCAACTATCGAATGTGTGAGTGGGCCACCAGACATGTCAGTTCCTGCAGAACGAGCGGTAATAGAGACGTCGGAGATTTCACCCTCCTGCATGTCGCGTAGCTTTGCTTCACGAATTTTTTTTACGAGTGTTGCAACATCTT
>DAIDID010000021.1 GCA_027459545.1 Candidatus Parcubacteria bacterium
AGAATCAATCCTTTTACTGGATGCCACGAACCAATTATCTGCGCAAAAGCGCGATGGGAACGAGTTGAAATAAATACTCTCCAGTATTCAGGATCAACACGAACGCTTGGATTGTGTATAGCTCCAGTGCTGATGTCGAGGTACGCAAGCATTCGAGAAAGCATTTCTATCTTCGGTCGGCCCTTTTGAACTAACTGAATATAGAATTTTGCATTCTCTGAATGTGGTACGCCTCCTTCGGCTTCAAAGAATCCTCGAATATATGCGATTCTTTCGTCTCGCGATTCGAGATCGTCTTCATTACATTCAAAATCAAGATACTGACAGCAAGTCTCAAGTACGTATACCTGACGCTCTTTGCCTTCCTTGTATATCCAAGAAGCAGAACCTAACTCAGCAAGTAATTGCTGAAGTAGTTCAAGCCATTTTGGATATTTTTGTGCATAACGAATCCGTGATTTCTTATTTCGACTTGCATCTCCTAACGCACCATTAAGGTACGCAAGAGCAATGCGTTGTCGTTTCGTCCATCGAGGAGCTTGGCGTGTAGTCTCTGAGGGTTCCTCGCGAGTGGCGAGGTCTTCCCTGCTGATTTTCTGCATTTGTCGCATTTTCACGAGCATAATTCTAATTATACTACGTAGCGCAATATACTCAGATGTTCCAGCATATAGCCAAGTTGGTTTCAAAACGATTACTCGTTTAGAGTCGCAACAATTAGTGCAGAATGCACCTACGACTTACTCCCTGTCATTGAATTTGCCGTAGTCCTGCATAAAGCAAGCTATCGGGCACCTCCAACTTCCTTGAGTTGACGGGCGGTGAGTACAAGACTTGAGAACGTATTCACCGTGGTATGGCTGACCCACGATTACTAGCGATTCCGGCTTCATGAGGTCGGTTGCAGACCTCAATCCGTACTGGGGGTGGTTTTTGGGATTTGCTCCACCTTACGGTATTGCGTCCTTCTGTACCACCCATTGTATCACGTGTGCAGCCCAGGGTATCAAGGGACATGCTGATTTGGCGTCATCCCCACCTTCCTCCCCCGTGAGGGGGCAGTCTCGCCTGACATAAATAACAGACAACGAGGGTTGCGTTCGTTACCCCACTGAAGGGAACAGCTCAAGCCACGAACTGACGACAACCATGCATCACCTGTCCAACACCCTCGAAGGCTCCCTTCCTTTCGGATGGGATGCAGTTGGATTTCTAACCCTGGTAAGGTTCTTCGCTTAGCTACGAATTAAGCCACATGATCCACCGCTTGTGCAAGTCCCCGTCTATTCCTTTGAGTTTTAACCTTGCGATCGTACTACCCAGGCGGCTCGCTTACCGCGTTAGCTTAGTCCCACAGAGGGTCGATACTCCGTAGAACGAGCGAGCAACGTTTAGGGCCAGGACTACTGGGGTATCTAATCCCATTCGCTACCCTGGCTTTCGTGTGTGAGCGTCAGATTCGGGCCAGTGTGCTGCCTTCGCCTTTGGTGTTCCCCACGATATCAACGGATTTCACCCCTACACCGTGAGTTCCACACACCTCTCCCGACCTCTAGTCATGCCGTTTCGCTCGCGGGCCGGAGGTTGAGCCCCCGGATTTTACGAACGACTAACATGACCGCCTTGACACCCTTTACGCCCAGTGATTCCGGATAATGCTTGGGGCCTCTGTATTACCGCTCCTGCTGGCACAGAGTTAGGAGCCCCTTATTCATGTGGTACCGTCAATAATTTCGTCCCACATAAAAGATGTTTACGTGCCGAGGCACTTCGTCCATCACGCTGTATCGCTCCGTCAGACTTTCGTCCATTGCGGAAGATTCTCGACTGCGGCCTCCCGTAGGAGTATGGGCCGTCTCTCAGTCCCATCGGTGGGGGTCAGCCTCTCAGCTCCCCTAAACGTCGTAGCCTTGGTGAGCCATTACCTCACCAACAAGCTGATATTACGCAAGCCGCTCCTGTAGCGAAAAAACTTTACCCTTGCGGGACCATCCGGAATTACCCCGTCTTTCGACGAGCTATGCCAGACTACAGGGTACGTACTTACGTGTTACTACCTCGTCTGCCACTGCCCTTGCGGGCCGTTCGACTTGCATGCCTTATCCATACAGCCAGCATTCATCCTGAGCTAGGATCAAACTCTCATTAAGAATAGGCGGAACACAAGAAAACATTTTCTTCTTGGTTTTCGTCTAATTTTCGAACTATGAAATTGTCGAGGTACATGCTCCTTTGCTCACCGCGAAGCGGTCGGCATTTAAACAGTCAGTTAAAAGGAGCAAACAAAACCCCAGCCCTTTTTACAGGGCAGGTAATACCTATACTACGCGGTCTAGAATGTGCCGTCAAGCCTTTATAGCCACTCTAAACAAGCCAAATAAATACAAGAAAAACCAGCTTTTCAGCTGGTTTTTTCTAGTCCCGCAAGGCGCGGTACTTAGTTTCGTCACTTTCAATCATAGACCCGAGGAAGTTTCATGTCAACAAAGTTTTTCTGAATTTTGTTTGAAAACAGATTTTCTTTTCCACAAGTTGTACCGAGGGTGTGTGAGGAGTAAAATACAGAGAGCCGTCAAATCAACGCCTTGCCTGTGAAATCACATTCCTTAATTCCCACCCTACGTAGTAAGCGTGAGTATGTAGTTGTTTCTGTGGGAGGTTCACTCATAGTGCCTAACGAAATTGATACGACATTTCTAACTAATTTTCGAGAGTTGATTTTAAAAAAGATAGACCAGCAGGGTCTATCTTTTTTTATAATTACAGGAGGAGGTAAAAGCGCACGGAGATACCAGGATGCCGCGCACGCAGTGCGCGGCGATTTGGATCGCGAAGATCTCGACTGGCTTGGAATACACTCTACACGCTTAAATGCTCACCTTTTCCGCGCTCTTTTTTCTGAGCAAGCGCAAGCACGCATTGTAAAAAATCCTACACGCAAGGTCGCCGATGGTTCGAGTATCGTAATAGGTGCAGGATGGAAGCCAGGCTGGTCTACTGACTACTGCGCTGTCCTCGCAGCAAAACAACTCGGAGCAAAGAAACTCGTAAATCTTTCAAATATCGACTATGTGTATGACAAGGATCCACGAAAATTTCCTGATGCTATAAAAATTGAAAAAAGTAACTGGGCTGATTTTCGTAAACTAATTCCCGACCACTGGGATCCAGGCCTCTCTTCACCCTTTGATCCCATCGCAGCAAAAGAAGCTGAAAAGCTCGGGCTTGAAGTTGCTGTTATTAATGGGAAAAAACTCGATGAATTTGATAATTACCTTTCAGGAAAACCCTTCGCCGGTACAATAATTTCATAAGCAGTAATAAAAGTCGGGCGCGCCTATGGCGCGCCCGTTTTGAATCTCAGTCGAGATAGTTCTCATGTTCCCATCCGGTTACATGAACACCATCCACCTCTAGATGCTTAATCCACTTCGGCAGTACCATGTCCTGCGTCTCGAAGACCTGCCTAAAGCGCACATTGAGGTCGGAATTAGCTCCCGAAGTGCTGTTGTTTTTGAGATCGAGCACGAGGCGTTCGGTGACAGGATGCAGCTCGGCTTCGAGTAAGTCGAGAATCGGTTGCGGCGTGTCTGGATTTTGGAATTCAGAATCCATTTCCGTCGAGCCTCTCTCAACTTTTAAGTCTGTGCTCGGAAGTGCACTGTAAAGACGTGCAAGTGTTTGTTGTGTTTCCTTACTAAGGGCGAGAGTAATATTCACAGAATACGAGATATTCGTCCTGTTCCCATTATGCACATCTGCTGATGTCTCAATGAGTCCTTCAGACTCAATTGGCACAAGCTTACTGTGTGCGACTTGCTTTTTCGTTAGCGTTTCATGGGCAGTTGCAAGCGTGCCATTTTCCATGATACACACATATCCACTTGGCACCTCATATTTCTGAGGAAACAAATGAAACCAAGTCACCAGACCAGCAATAAAAAAATCCCTACTAGGCCAAGTGAGACTACACCTACAGGAGAAATAATTTCCTGAGGTAGCGATTTCTTTATAGCACCGATAACGCTATGCATCTCGAAATCCTTTCGTGTGTTAATGTTCAACTGCTATGAACTTTATACGCTACTGAAAATCAAAGTCAAACTATAGCGGGAGTGCGTCGATTTGCGCATGAAGCTCCTCAAGCGTGCTGTCATTTAAAATCTTAAACTCACACATTTGCATAACTCCGAGCACATTCATATCCCAAATCTCCGTTGATGCCATTTCTCGATCTTCTTGTATACAAAATTCTTCGAAGCTAACTCCGTCTGTCACTTGCGCTCGCTGCACTATACGCTCATAGCGAATTTTTCTATCTGCATCCACAGAAAGAAGCACCGCTCCTACGGATTTTAGAAACTGAGCTTCGCCAATAGTACGAACGGATTCTATAATAGTACCTGCTTCTTGCTTTGAAGCTTCCTCATATAACGCTTGAATGACGTACGCTGGCCCGTGAGCTTTACGCAAATCATTTGCAACTTCTCTAAGAGAGTCCCTATTCTCAGGTATTTTTCTTCTACGAATTTCCTCAAGTAAAAATTCCCGTACTGAGTAGTGTGCAAAGTGTTTTTTTTGAACGAGATAGTCGACCACTGTACCCTTCCCTGCGCCATTGGTACCAGTGATGCCGATGATCATATCTTTTTATTTTTTTGACTTTCCCGACTTCTTCGATCCACTTTTTTCTTCATGCTCTTTCTTTGCAAAATAGTCTGCGAGTGGAATGAGAAGCGGAGCGGAGCGACACACAGAAGAAAATGTTCCAATAACAACTCCTACGAGCATTACGAGTGCGAAGTCCTTTGTCGCAGCTGGACCGAGGAAGATGAGCGCGAGCAGAGCGAGCGCGACGGTGAGTGCAGTATTTATCGAGCGAGTCATTGTTTCATCAATTGACCTACCTACAGTTGTAGTAAATTCTTCCTGCACTCGTGCATGATCATTTTTCGTTAAATTTTCACGAATACGATCAAAAATCACGATAACATCATTTACGCAGTAGCCTAAAAGTGCAAGAATTGCGACTACAAAAAGCGAATCGACTTGTGCGCCAGTATAGTGACAAAGCGCAGCATAAAATCCTGTCGGTACAATAAGATCGATCGCAAGCATTACGACTACTACAATTCCATATCCCCATCCTGGAACTGGCTTTGGAACACTACGGAACGCCCAAGCTATATACAGTACAATGAATGCAACCACAGCAAGAAGTGCATACAGGGACTTAGTGGCGAGCTCAGATCCTAGTGACGGCCCAATAGAATTAAACTGGAGCTCAGTGAGCGGTGCAGTACCCTGTTCAGAAAGCGCAGTCACAACCTCTGCGTGCTCTACTGGAGTGAGCGTGCGTGAACGAAGCGTGACGTTATTTGCACCACTATCAAGCAATGATACTGGGCCTAGATTAAGAGGAGCAAGATCCTTTGTAATGGTTGCGAGATCTGGTCGAGGGTTTGTATAAGAAACTTCCACAAGCGAGCCCCCAGTGAAATCAATTGAAAGTGGAAGTCCGAAGATAAAAATTGAAGCAACCGATGCCACAAGGATCAGTCCCGTGAGCCAGAAGAAAAATGTACGAAAGCGAATGATAAACATAGGTATGAGGGTAGATTACTAGTGAATTAGAAATGCATTCCGCTGCCTGTTAAGAAGCGCCAGAGACTACTTGGCTTCTCTGGGAGAATTGCAAAGAGGAAAAGGCGTGAGATAAAGACTGCTGAAAGAAGCGATGTAAGCACGCCTATGCTGAAGACAAGCGCAAACCCCTGTACAATACTCGTACCAAGCCAAAAGAGTATAAGGCCAGACACAAACATCGTAAGGTGCCCGTCGCGTATAGCAGGCCAGGCACGACCAAAGCCTATATGCGCTGCTTCATGCGGAGCTTTTCCTGATTGTAATTCCTCTTTCATACGTTCAAAGATGAGAACGTTAGCATCTACTGCAATACCAAGTGATATGATCAAACCTGCAATACCTGAAGCAGTGAGCGTAATAGGCACAATTTTTATCACTGCTACTGTGACAATTAAGTAGATAACGAGTGCAATTGTTGCAACAACACCAGGAACTCGATACCAGATAATCATAAAGAGTGCGACCATGAGAAATCCTATGACACCCGCAACGAGCCCTGCGTGAAGGGCCGCAGTACCGAGAGTAGGACCTACGGTATTGCTTGAAGCGAGAGCAATAGGTACGGGAAGAGCCCCGTAGTTTAGATTTTCTACCAAGCTCCGCGCCTGCGCCGGAGTGAAGTGCCCGCTAATTTGCGCAGTACCACCAGGAATTGCTTCCTGAATAACTGGTGACTCAATGAGCTGACCATCTAGGAATATGCCGAGAGTGCGTCCGACATTTTCGCTTGTGATTTTTTGGAAAAGCGCAGCTCCCGCGTCATTGAAATTTACGATAACAACTGGAGAGTTTGAAACGGTTGAACCACTTCCATTACTGAATTGTAGTGATGCACTTTTAAGGTACGCGCCTGTAAGACCAGTATCTGTGTATTGTGGAGTAGAACTTGCAGGATTTATTTCAAGAGTTGTTTTGCCATTTACAGTTACTGGTGTTGCAGCAACAGTGGTGGTAGTTGCTTGTAGTTTGAAATCAAGAGTAGGAGTCTGACCTATAGCAGTAGTTGCTGCTTGTAAATTTGTAACACCTGGAAGATCAATTAGGAGACGGTTCTGTGTTTGTCCGCTTGCGGGATTTGCATACTCTACTTGCACAAGTGGCTCAGCCACACCAAAGAGGTTTACACGACGATCAATCACTTCCTGAAGAGAGCTAAGCGCACCACCTACGTCAGAAGTGACCTTAGAAGTGTCGATATTGTATACGAGCTCTGTTCCTCCTGCGAGATCAAGTCCAAGCTTTACTGCGTAGCGAGAAGAATGAGTATTTGTTGAGAAGACAAACCAACCGAGAAGACCGGCTGCTACGAGTACGATAATTGCTATGAAAATGCGGCGCGCCATAGTGCTGATTAGTATGAAGCAGTGTAGCACAAAGGCTATTTTGAATCAAAACCGAGGAGATTTGCAACATTTTGGAAAAGGCAGGCTACAGCAATCGGGCCCATACCCCCAGGAACTGGCGTAAATACTGCAGCAATCTCCGCGCACGTAGGGTCGGCGTCCCCTACAATGGCACCATTTGATTCAGAAGTGCCAGCATCGATAAGCGCGACACCTTCTTTGAGCATATGCGGTTTTACTAGATGCGGACTTCCAGCTCCAAGAATTAACACGTCGGCATGTGCGAGCTCTGCGAGACTTTCTGATTTTTTTGTAAGCACAACAACATCTGCACCCATCTCTTCAAGCCAAACTGCCGCTGGTTGCCCTACTAGCTTCCCACTACCGAGTATCACAGCACGCTTTCCACGAAGCTCTGCAAGGTCTGGGTATGTAGTGCGTTGGAGCACTTCTTTGATTGCCGCCGTAACCGGTGGCAATAAAGCGGCGTGCTCTCGATATACAAATTTCTCATATGCCGCACTCGAGAGCACGTCTGCATCTTTGGTAATTGGAATCTCATCAAGTATGAGACTAGTTGTAACACTGTCTGGAAGTGGAAGCTGCACGATAACGGCATCTGCCCCAGGAGCAGCGACCGCCGTCATTACTTCTTCTGTAGTAGCAGTATTTGGCATGTGCACAATACTGAGTTTCATTCCTGCATCTTCAGCCCGCGCAGTTTTAATTCGCAAATAAGAATGCGTGGCTGGATTTGGATTCATTACAATTGCTCGAATGACCGG
>DAIDID010000022.1 GCA_027459545.1 Candidatus Parcubacteria bacterium
CTAAGAAAACAGCTAAAAAGTAGCTGAGCGACTAGTGAGTGTTTGCAAGTTGCATTGATTTTTCGAGACCCTCAGTGACGAAGGCACGCGCCGCTAAAGCGGCGCGTGCTAACGTCGTTTTAAGAATCTCTTCCTCTTTAGGGGAAAACACTCCTAAGACATGCGCTATAACTTTTTCCTCAGTGTTAGGCTTTTTGAGTGTACCCTTTGGAGTTGCGTTTGATATGCCAATTTTCATTTGCACGAAGTCTTTTGTTTTTAGTGCTCGCATGATGCTTTCAACTCCCTTATGTCCGCCCGCTCCTCTCCCATATCCAGTCATTTTAATTGTGCCGAGTGGCAAATCTAAGTCATCTCGAACTACTAAGAGCTTTTGAGCTCCTTTTACACTTTTTATGAATGAGCGTGCAGTGTTTCCAGAAAGATTCATTGCCACTTCTGGAAGCACAAGCGTAGTTTTTTCTCCTTCAAGGATAGCTTCAGAAACAAATGCGTGCGACGCTTTTCGAAAAACAAATTCTGGAAATGCTTCTTTTTTAGCTAAAAGCTCTACGACCATTCGACCCGCATTGTGGCGAGTTTTTGCGTACGATGCTTCTGGATTCCCAAGTCCTATAATTACGTGAGCCATGCAAGTATTGTATCAGCGAGTTTGTGCTCGTGCTTCCAAAACACATGCCCAGCGCCTGGTATAACGACGCTTGTTGCGTTTGGAAATCTCTGCGCGAGCTCATACTGTGCTTTAGGTGACGTAACTGAACTATCTCTACTGGCAGAAATAACAAGTGTTGGCGTCGCTATGTATGACGCATCGCGTTTGCTGTCGAATTTCATAAAGTCCCAAACAAAGCCTTTATCGAGCGGGAGCTTTGAATGATCCGGTCCTGGAGTTTTGTTTTTATTTCGTAAAAGCCACCATACACCACCTATAAGCGTAAGAATGTCTGCTGATTTCCATGACACTGCTGGGGCTATGAGTATGAGTTTAGAAATTTGTTCTGGATGAAGTCGCGTATAGCGAATTGCTGCCGTTCCTCCAAGACTGTGTGCTGCAATAATAATCCGCTCTCCTCGTACGTGCCAATCCGAATTCAGTACATACGCAACGACATCTTCAAGATCTGCAACAAAACCAGTAGTGGTGCTATGCACGAAGTCTGCATCTGACCCTCGAGCTCCATCAGCAGCGTCAAAAGTAAAAACAGCATAGCCTTTCTGACAAAACTCTTCTGCAAGTAGCACAAGTAATGGTTGTTCTTTCCATCCCCCTAGTCCATGAAGCAAAACAATGGTGCCTTTTGACGCACTCTTTTCACTTTTATCAGGAATCCTTACGGTAGCGTTAATTCTCTTACCACTTCTATTTTTTATACTATACTCTTGCCTCGTCATGTGTACATCATACAGGAATTCTTACGAGGCGCTGTGCTGTGTAAGCGGTCTCTGAGCCTCACATATTTGACGTGCAGAAAACAAAGCATACAATACCCTCATGAAGTTCTTCGCGAGCGCATTGAAAGAAATTGTCTTCTTCATTGTACCCGCGCTTCTCATCGTTATTGCAATACGGCTTTTTGTAGCTCAGCCTTTTGTTGTCGATGGAGAATCAATGCACCCAACATTTGAAAATGGTAATTATCTAATAGTAGACGAGCTCACATACCACTTCGAATTACCCCAGCGAGGAGATGTCATAGTCTTTCGCTACCCAGGAAATACTAAGATTTTTTATATAAAGCGCATTATAGGCCTTCCTGGAGAAACAATTCACATAAACTCTGGAGTAGTTAGCATTACGAAAACTGACGGCACTACAATTACCCTTACAGAGCCTTACGCTGTAGTGCAGGACGCAACCTATACACTAAATACCACGCTCGGACCGAGTGATTATTTCGTAATGGGTGATAATCGTCCTCAGAGTTCAGATTCGCGTGTATGGGGACCACTTCCAAGCTATGACATCATAGGTCGTGTGTTTCTTCGTATCTTTCCACCAAATGCACTTAGTCTCTTCCCAGGGCAAGTCACCTTACCACAATGAGTACCACCTCGCTTCGTCCAGATGACATTCTCAAGCGTGCACACGCAATCGGAAATTATTATGGATTTACTCCGCTTTCAATGGCAGCAGCAGAAAAGCGGGCAAGTGCAAAGTCTCCATATCCAGAAAATCTTGCTCTAGAGTCTCTAGACACCAATGCTCGCGAAACTGCTGCTTTTTTAAAGCAAGTGCGTGACGCGGGACTTTCACCTTCTACTGCTCAACCACTTTTTCTTTGGCACTCAAACGCCGCCGCAGGAAGACCTGCACCCAAGCAAATTCTCATACAATTTCACGCACTTGGTGTGGAGCATGCTATTGCAGATGCAGTACTCATACGAGCAATGCGCGCACTTATAAGTGACTTAGTAAAAGATGAACCGCAGCTTCGCTTAAATAGCATGGGTGATAAGGAAACCCGAAGCAGATTTACCCGTGAATTAAGTGTGTACTTTAGAAAACAGGCTGCCCTTCTTCCAACTGAGTGCATGGCCACAGCTCGTCGAGGAGATGTGTTTGAGGCGGCTGAGCAACTCTGCACCGCTCGCATGGCAGATGAACTTCCCTCACCTACTGATCATCTTTCAGAAGCGAGTAGAAAACACTTTGAAGGAGTGCTCGAATACCTTGAAGCAACTGAAACTCCGTATGAATTAGCTTCTGACCTTCTTTCTCGAGGGACTGCTTGGACTGAGACTTGTTTTGAAATTTCTTCTGAAAACCGACTAAGTGCGTGGGGATCACGATACAACGAACTAGCAAAACATTTCTTTAAGTCCTCCCTTCCATCAATAGGTGCAATTATCAAAATACATGTTGATGAACGCATGGAAATGCCACCCGTGAAGCAGCGATCTATGGCGAGATTTGTATTCGTGCATATCGGAGATGAAGCAAAGCGCGAGAGCATGAAAATGACAGATCTTTTACGGAAAGCGCGTATTCCTCTTACACAAGCAATAGGAGTTGAGTCCCTTACAGAGCAAATGCGCTTTGCTGAAAAGCTTAATCCTCCCTACCTGCTCATAATGGGTCGAAAAGAAGCACTTGAGCGCTCAGTTATTCTTCGTGAGCGATCAACCTATACTGAAACCTCAATTCCCCTCGACAGTCTCATCGACAAACTTCGCCTAGTTGCATAGTGGCGGAGTGTTGTGCTATATTCTTTGAATGATTAACGCAACACGCGTAGAGGTTAAGCGCGGCAAAAACGAAAGCGCAGCTTCGCTTATTCGTCGTTTTTCACGCCGAGCAAGCGGTCTTGGAATCGTACGCACTATGCGAAACAAGCGCTACTATGATCGTCCTCGCTCAAAAAATGTAGAGCACAAGCGTGCACTTATTTCCCTTGAGCGCCGTGAAAAATACCACGAGCTCGTAAAGCTTGGAAAAATTGACCCTGCAGCACACACAAAAGGCCGAGGTCGTTAAAATGCCAAAGCTCCAACCTTCGAAAGGCGAAGTTATGGTGAGGAATTTTACCCGGCGCGAAGCGCCGGTTTTTCCGTATAAAAAAATTGCACAGACTATCCTCCCCTCTTGGGAAATTTCACTTGTTTTTGCAGGAGAAAAGCGTGCGAAGCGCCTAAACATCTTTCTTCGAAATAAATCCTACACACCAAACGTTCTTTCATATGAAAGTGGAATATGCTCTGGAGAAATCATTATTTGTCTTCCTGTGGCAAAAAAACAGGCACAGTCATATGGCGTATCTTATGTGCAATTCATCGTTTTTCTCTTTATCCACGGATTACTGCATTTGAAAGGACTGCCACACGGCACTACAATGGAAAGATATGAACGCACACTGCTCAAGCGCTTCACTGGCGCAACCATCAGCTATGATGCTGTAACATAAACTCATGGCTGCCCGACGAATTGCAACAGGAATCGATATTGGAACACACCAGACAAAAGTGGTGGTGGTGGAGCAGGTTGAAGTAGGTGGTAGCTACGTACCAAAAATAATAGGAACGGGCATAAGCGAAACACAAGGACTTCGCCATGGCTATGTCGTAGATGCCGCAGATGCAACAAATTCAGTGCGAATAGCAAAAGAGCAGGCTGAACAAAGTTCGGGTGTACCTATTAAAAAAGCCTTTCTAGCTATTGGCGGAATTTCTCTTGACGAAGTACGAGGTCATGGAGAAACGGTAATCTCAAGAGCTGATCAGGAAGTTACTGAACTTGATATTGAAAAAGCACGCAGTATGGCATTTGAAGCAGCGAAACCTAATTTCATAAATCGCACCGTACTACATGAAATTCCTCTGGAATCTGTGCTCGATGGAACTAAAACTATGGGTGAGCCTCTCGGACTCAAAGGAGCACGACTGCAAATAGAGTACCTCTTCATTACGTGCTTGTCTCAGCACGCAGAAGCACTTGCTGCCGTACTCGAAGCCGCTGATATTGAAGTCATTGATCAAATGGCATCACCACTCGCTGGTTCGTACGTCACACTTACCAAAGATCAAAAAATAAAAGGGTGCGTACTCGCAAATATTGGTGCTGAAACCGTATCTATCGTGGTGTACGACGAAGGCATGCCTATTTCTGTCAAAGTATTTCCTTCAGGATCTACCAATATTACTGACGATCTCGCTCTAGGCTTTAAAATTTCACTAGAAGATGCTGAGCGTATAAAGCTAGGCAGACTCGGTGGTGCAATGTATCCTCGAAAAAAAGTTGATGAAATTATTACAATACGATTTAAAAATTTGTTTGAACTCATAGATAAGCACTTGCGAGCAATTGGGCAGCGAAGCTCACTTCCAGCAGGAATAATTATTTCTGGAGGAGGTTCGGGACAAGGTAATATCAGTGAAATTGCAAAAGGAGCGCTTAATCTCCCAGCACGCGTTGCAGAAATAAAAATTTCACCTGACATGAAAGTGCGCGATGCTACATGGGCAGTCGCGTATGGACTCGCACTGTGGGGACTTACTGGAGACACTGATGGTTCACTTCCTCAAAAAAGTTTTACACTTGAAGATATATCTAATTCCCTTCGAGGGTTTATGAAGCAGTTTATGCCCTAGTGAAGATTTTTGAGGGTCAAACTTTCAGAAAATCTCCAAAAAACAGCATTTTAGAGCAGCACAATGGGTATTCTTGTCAATATTTGCATAGTTGACAGCTGTAGTATGATACTTGTGTTATAGGGATCTTTTATTATTTTACTTACTTAGAGCTTCCCGCTCTTGCCATTTATTATGTCCAAACGAGTTACCCCAGAAATTGAAACGTTCGCACGAATACGAGTCGTGGGTGTTGGTGGCTCAGGCTGCAATGCAATAAACCACATGATTAACTCCAAAGTGAAAGGGGTGGAGTTTGTCGCAGTAAATACTGACGCACAGGATCTTCATCGCTCCCTAGCTAAGCGAAAGATACACATCGGCAAAAACCTCACTCGAGGGCTCGGGGCTGGTATGAATCCCGATCTCGGAAGAAGAGCTGCGGAAGAAACTCGACAGGAAATTCAGGAGGCACTTCAGGGATCAGACATGGTGTTCATTACGTGCGGCATGGGAGGCGGCACAGGCACAGGTGCATCTGCAACCGTTGCAAAAATTGCAAAGGAACTCGGAGCACTTACAGTAGCTGTGGTAACTCGTCCATTCTCTTTCGAAGGAGCTCAAAGAAATATGATTGCAGAAAAAGGACTTTCTGATTTGAAAAAAGAAGTTGATGCATACCTAGTAATTCCAAATGACAAACTTCTCGCAATAGTTGAACCACAAACAAGTGCAAAAAATGCGTTTGCGCTTTGTGATGAAATTCTCCGCCAAGCAGTAGAGGGTGTCTCAGACATTATTACTACACCAGGAGAAATCAATACTGACTTTAACGACATAAAGACTATCATGGAAGGTGCTGGTCCAGCACTCATGGGTATCGGTGTTGCGGATGGTGACAATCGTGCTCGCGACGCAGCTGCGCAGGCAGTCAATTCCCCACTGCTCGACGTATCGATAAACGGTGCGAGAGGAATACTCTTCGTGGTGGCTGGAGCTGACGACCTTGGTATTCTTGAAGTACAAGAGGCAGCGAAGGTTATTAGCGAGTCTGTAGACAAGAGTGCCAAAGTTATCTTTGGTATCATGCGCGATGAAAAACTTAAGAAAGGCCAAATTCGCATAATTGTCATCGCTACAGGATTTCCAGAAGGAGAAACTGGAGAAATCGCAAGCAGTGGAGTAGAGCGCTCACTTTTTGCGATGGAGCCAAAAGAGCAGCATGAAACTCGCAGCAAAATCTTCGCAGATGTGGTCGTAAAACGAGAAGATCCACTTCCTGAAGTTGTGCGGGAGAGCGCTCGTGAGGACGTCGAAATGCCATCAGTCACCCGACAAAAGCACGAGCCTATCGTTACAGCACAGCCACAGCGCAGAACTGATACTGAAACCATTACCCCACCAATAGTAGAAGACGAGGATGACACATGGGGAGCAATTCCATCATTTCTTCGAAGGCACAAAAAATAGTCCTGACCTCCAAACAAACTCACAGAGACCGCATGCTTTTTTTAAATTAGTGCGCGGTCTTTTGTTTTTATAGTATACTTAGCTTTACACTATTTCTTAATGCACACTTTTATGAATGCAGATTGCGATCTTTTAATAATTGGAGGGGGACCTGCAGGGGTTGCTGCTGGAGTATATGCAGCTCGTAAACAGCTCAAAACAGTGCTTGTAGCGGAAGAATTCGGCGGACAAAGCACTGTATCTGAAGGAATTGAGAATTGGATTGGTACTATAAAAATCGCAGGTTTAGAGCTAGGTAAAGAGCTCAAGGCGCACTTAGACGCCTATAAGGCAGACATTGTGGACGTAAGAAACGGAACGAAAGTTGAAAAACTCGAAAAGCTTTCAGAAGGAAAGCAAACCATTTTCAAAGCAACAACGAAAGACGGGAAGGAGATTACCTCGCGAGCGGTGCTTATTGCTTCTGGAGCTGGTCGACGCAAGCTCCCTATTCCTGGAGCTGATACCTTTGAAAATAAAGGACTCACCTATTGCGCTTCTTGCGACGGACCGCTTTTTGCAGGAGCAGACGTAGCTGTAGTTGGCGGAGGAAATGCTGGCTTTGAAAGCGCGCTGCAGCTTTTAGCATACTGTAAATCAGTTACCCTTATTCATCGATATAGTGAATTTCCTGCAGATGCAATAACCGTCGAGCAAGTACGAAGTCACCCAAATGCCACTCTTCTCACTGAAAGTGAGCCTATTGAGGTAAAAGGTGATGCGTTTGTAAACGGTCTTATTGTAAAAAATCTTGCAACAGGAGAGCTGAAAGAGCTCCCCGTAACCGGTGTGTTTGTGGAAATCGGCGTACTTCCAAATACGAGCTTCTCAAAAGAACTCGTAGATCTTGATACTTTT
>DAIDID010000023.1 GCA_027459545.1 Candidatus Parcubacteria bacterium
AACTTTCATACTTTTATGACGGAAGAAAAGAATGTCGTTATTTACAGCACTCCAACCTGCCATTTTTGTGGTCTTGCTAAGGATTTCTTTAAGGAAAATGGAGTAACCTATAAAGAGTACAATGTAGCAAGCGACGTAGAGCATCGTACAGAAATGATGCAAAAAAGCGGCGGCCTAGCCGTGCCTGTCATTACAGTGGACGACACTGTAATAGTTGGTTTCGACAAAGAAAAGCTAGAAAGCGCACTCGGAATAGCGTAATACCTTTTCTGGCCCTCATAGCTCAATGGATAGAGCATCTCACTCCTAACGAGACGATCCAAGTTCGATTCCTGGTGAGGGCATGCATGAGGCTTTGTAAGGGTGGTATACTTTCTTTATACTAATAGTAAGTTACATATGAACTCACTCGTAAATCACCTTAGTCGTCTCGCATACAATAGGTCTGCTGGGCTTTTTCTCATACGTCTCGCGCTTGGACTGCTTTTTTTCACGCATGGACTAATGAAAGTTGAAAATCTTTCGATGACGTATGCTCTTTTTGCACACTTCGGCTTCTCGGGGTGGGTAGGATTTTGCATAGCATGGCTTGAGACAATTGGCGGACTCGCGCTCATTCTTGGAGTGGCAACTCGACTTTTCGCTTTTTTGTTTGGAATTGAAATGCTTGTTGCTACGATTTTAATAGGATTTGCACATGGCGTAGGTGTGGAGTTTGTACTCATGCTCGTATCGTTTGCACTTATGCTGCTTGGTTCGGGACGTTTTTCTGTGTATAAAATGGAATGCGACACTTGCGGCGGGATGCTTTGTGATGGAGAGGGAAGCTGCATTGTCGTTGCTTCGTAAGTGAAATCAACAGAGTTCTGTGCTATATTTCTATTTGTTCACTAATTTGCCGAAGTAAGTAGGGGCTTACCTCGGCTGCGTTCGTTCGAAATAGAAATATGGTATATTTCTATTTGTTCACTCACTTGCCGAGGTAGCTCAGTTGGTAGAGCATTTCCCTGAAGAGGAAGGGGTCGCCGGTTCGAGCCCGGCCCTCGGCACCGCATAATTGGATGTGATAGACAAGATTACTACTCTTTTTGCATGGCTACAGAAGTACGAACGACACGTTTCGACGGTAATTTTCGTATGTGGTACTACTTCTGATATTCTTACACTTACAGGTGTTACAATTTCTTACGCAGTAGTGCTACTTGGCCTGTATGTGGCCGTCGCACTTATTGCAACCCTCTGTGAGCATTATTTGTTCGTGCATGAAGAAAAGAAAGGAGCCTTCTTACGAGGGCTTCGGCTAGCGTTCGCTTTTGTTGCGGAATTTTTAATAGGCTGTCTTTTGAGCGGTTGTCTTGTGTTTTATACACGAAGCGCTGCACTTGTTGCGAGTTGGCCATTTATTGGAATTCTTATTCTTGTACTGTTTGGAAATGAATTTTTGCGAAATTATAAAGAAAGACTCGCATTTCGAGCAAGTCTTCTCTTTTTTACACTTTATTTATATCTGATATTTACGCTACCTACACTTCTTCACCAAATAAGTCGTGAAATATTTATACAGACTAGCGTTGTCGCAGTTGCAGGGTTTGCTCTCTTTATACTTTTACTTGCGTTTGCAGGCTGGAAAAGACTGAAGCAGAGTTTGCTTGAAATAGTTATTGGTATAAGTACAGTATTAGCTATTGTAAATGCGCTGTACTTTACGGGAGTCATGCCCCCTTTGCCACTGGCACTGAGGGACGTTGGAGTCTATCACTCAATTTCCTACTACACTGACGCAAACGGAGCAGGGTATCAGGTACAAGCTGAAGCATTTACAGATCCCTGGTGGGATATAGGAAACAGTATTCCTACAACCATTCATATTGTGCAGGGAGATCCTGTTTCGGTATTTAGCTCAGTCTTCGCTCCTACTTCTTTTACTACAGGAATAGTGCATCAGTGGGATGCGTATGATCAAACTACACACACGTGGCATACAGTCGCTACGATTGCTTTTACTATTCACGGTGGAAGAAATGGTGGATATCGTGGCTACTCTACACTTTCAAATATTGCTCAAGGACTCTACAGGGTTTCAATCGAAACACTTTCCGGTCAGGTAATTGGAATACAGTACTTTACAGTAGTATATGTAAATAGGGAACCAACACTTAGGACAGAGCTTCACTAGCAATGCAAAAAGCTAGTTTGATTTTATTCTAAGCTTAGTTTGGCGTGCTTTATCGAGCTTCGGAAGAATGATCGTCAGTAAACCATCTTTTGCTCCTGCAGAGGAATTTTCAACATCGATTTCTTGTGGGAGATCTATAGTTCTCTTAAAAGATCCCCAGAAAAGTTCATCATGGAAATAATCACTTTCAGATATTGACGCACGCTCTTCACGCGATCCTTCTATGGTGACTCTATCGCGGCTTATAGAGACATTCATTTCATCTGGTCGAACTCCTGCTATAAATGTGCGAACGACAATTTCGCTTGGAGTTTGGTACATGTCTATAGGAAGCTCTCCTTCCATGGGTTCATCATCGAAAAGTACCGTGTGTGGCTGTTGTGAGGGAGGTAAAGGGGATTGGGCCATGTGCACAGGAGAAGCACTCATAGTGTTTTGCATGTGAGAAGCTTGAGGAGGCATTACTCTCCGACCTGGAGTTTGTGGAATGTAGTCTTCCTCAAAGGAATCGTACTCGTCTACAGGAACCCCTCCTGAAAGTCTTTCAAAAAATGAACGCTTTTTTATAGCCATGATGTTAAATAAGATGTATACGATACTAATAAGCTAATGCTAACACGTATTTGGAGGAAGGTTGCGATATCTAAAGTATTTTAGAACTTCAAACAGCGCAAAAAATAAAATAAGTCCTCCCCACACCAATGAAAAAGCGACAATGGTTTGCGAGCCGCTCTGTGTAATTATAAAAAAATTAAAGATACTATGCAATGCAATAGCTAGGATAAGTCCGCCTATTGCTGCAAAGATACGCACAGTGCGGCTTTTCTTGTATGAAAATGCTAATGCAAATCCTATTGCTGAAGAGGCAATGACATGCAAAAGTGTTGATCCAACAAAGCGCAAATTATCTGTAATTAGCCCACCTGAAAAATCGCCATGGGCAAAAGGTGTAACAAGAAAGAATGTGTTTTCAAGTGCAGCAAATCCAAGAGCAACTGTAATCATGTAAATAACCAGATCAAGAGATTCATCCACAGCTCTGCGCCACAAAATAAACACCGCTGCAATAGCGTATTTTATTGTTTCTTCTGCGGCTGCCCAAGCAATAACCACAGGAAGACCATTGGGTAGAGTGCTAGATGCGTAAGTTTCAAATGGAATAACAAGGGGCACTGCAAACATTCCTGCAATAAAGGCTATAAAAATAAGAGCACGCGGCTCAGGACATCGTCTATCTTCTCTAAGTAAAAAATACAGCCACACAAGTGGTGGAAGTATTCCTGCAGTGACTGCGTACAGAATGGATTGAAAAGAGGCAATGTCCATTTACTTTATTATACGGCATACATAAAGCTACACAGGCCAATTAGTAACCATTAGTAAGTTTTTCTGTTCAGGCAGAGATAGCCAAATTTCTTCAGTAACAAACGGCATGAAGGGATGTAGGAGCTTGAGGAGGTCTGTGAGAATGCGTCGGAGAAGGGCTTTGCGCGACTGCGCAGCAGTCGCGCTTTCTTTTGGAGCGCCTTCGGCGCTCGCTTCTGCAAATATCTTCTTTGATTCTTCGAGAATCTCATCAGCAAGTTTTGTCCAGCCATAGTGATACAATTTTTCCCCCGCAAGATAGAGCCGCAACTCATTCATGTCTTTTGTAACATCTCTTTCTAGGTCGAGTACCTCTTCCCAGAGCTTAGTGTCAGCTTCAGTGAGTGGATTTTTTAGGTTGGTTTCGGTTGTATGATCCAAGATAAATCGAGAAATATTCCAAAGCTTATTTGCAAAATGCTTATATGCTTTGATTTTATTTTCATCAATTTTCATATCAGACCCCGGTGTGTTTCCAACTACGAGTGACATGCGAATTGCATCTACTCCAAACTTTTCAGCTACAACCATAGGATCAATACCATTCCCAAGTGATTTAGAAAACTTCTGACCTTTTGCGTCACGGATAATTCCTGTGAGATAGACAGTTTTAAAAGGAACTTGCCCAAGAGCAAAGTTGGTCATAAGAATCATGCGAGCTATCCAAAAAAATAAAATGTCAAAGCCCGTTATGAGTGTGTCGGTAGGATGAAATCGTTGTAAATCTTCTGTAATTTCAGGCCAGCCAAGTGTTGAAAACGTCCATGAGCCTGAAGAAAACCATGTGTCTAGCGTATCTTCGTCTTGCACCCATCCCTCTTGAGTTGGAGCATTTCCAACCACCATTTCATCCCCTTTGTACCACACAGGTACTCTGTGCCCATACCATATTTGCCTGCTAATGCACCAGTCGCGAAGCGAATCTATCCAGTGAAAATATGTTTTTGTAAAATGCTCGGGCAGAATTCGCACATCACCATTTTCAACAGAACGATGCATCAGCTCTTTAAGTGTTACTTCGCTGCCACTTTGAATTCCAGTGATTTCTGAGTGCTGTATCTTAAAAGGAGTAGTGACCGATACAAACCACTGTAATTTCGGAAGCGGCTCAATAATTCCTCCTGTTCTTTCAGCTGTTGCTACGTTTTGTTTTATTTTTTCTTCTTTCTCAAGTAATCCTTCGCCTCGTAACCACTCCGCAATCATTTCTCGTGCCTCAAGAACTTTTTTTCCTGAAAGCGGCCCATCTACTGTCATTTTAGCAAGCTCGTTTATTACTTGTGAGCGAGGCAAATCGTGCCGCTCGGCTATTTCCCAATCAATACTGCTATGTGCAGGAGTAACACCAAGCGCTCCGCTACCAAATTCCGGTGCAACGCTTTTATCTGCAATTATTTTTAGATGTAGTGGTACTCCACAAAAAACCACGTCGTATTCGTTTCCTATAAATTCTGTATATCTTGCATCATCTGGGTGCACGGCAACGGCAGTGTCGCCTACCTTTGTCTCAAGACGAGTTGTTGCGACTGGAATAGGGAAGTCTTTTGAATATCGAAATGTATACAGCACAGCATCTCGCTCTTCGTATACTATTTCATCATCCGAAATAGTCGTTTGTCCTTTTGGATCCCAATTTACAATGCGATTTCCTCTGTAAATAAGACCCGCGTCATACATCATTTTGAAAAGTTTTGTAACAGCAGTATTTCTGCGCTCATCGAGTGTAAACGCTTCACGAGACCAATCACTTGAAACACCGAGTGTTTTTATTTGTGAAAGTATCGTCGCACGAGTTTCTTCTACAAATTCACCAATGCGCTTTAGTAATTCTGTACGACCTAAGTCGTGCCGATTTTTCCCTTCGGATTTTTGAATATCTTTCTCGACACGCGATTGCGTAGCAATCGCGGCATGGTCAGTTCCAGGAAGTAAAAGTGCTGCGTAGCCCTGCATACGTCTAAAACGAATGATGCTGTCTTGAATGGTGAGACCAAGTGCATGACCCATGTGAAGTACGCCAGTAGCATTTGGAGGTGGCATTATTATAGTATAGGGTTTGCCGTTTTTTGCAGTTAATTCTTTGGGAAGTGCATCGGGATTAAAATAACCACTTTTTTCCCATAGCTTATATATGCGAGATTCTGTTTCAGATGGATTATACGGCTTTGCGAATTTCTCCAAATTTGGATTTTGTTTCGATTCATTCATTCTTTAAAGTGTAGCATTTACAGCATTTTTTTCTATTTTCTAGAAAGTTCAAGCGACCCATCGGCATAAATCGTTCCTGCTTCTGCGTATTCATTTTTTTGCGCCCGATAAAAGCCAGCGAGCGCTATCATGACGGCATTATCCCCAGTAAATCCCTCTGGTGGGAAGAAAAGACTTACATAGGGCATGGTTGCTTTCGTAGCTTCTATAAATGCACGCTGTATGTGTGTATTTGCAGATACCCCTCCGCCAAGTACGAGTGTCTGAGCCTGAGTTTCTTCAAGTGCTCGTAAAGTCTTTGCAAGTAATACTTCAGTGACTGCATTTTCAAATTCACTACAAAGCAGTTCTTTTTCTAGTGAATCCAGTTCAGCACTTTCCTCAGGATTTGATTTCTTTAAATCCCGCAACATATACAGCATTGCTGTTTTGAGTCCACTAAAAGAAAAGTTAAAATCGGGTGAATCGATCATTGGCCGCGGCAGTTTGTATTTCGATGTAGAATTAGGAATTTCTTTTTGTACATCTGCTCGATTTTTTTCAGCAAGAAGCGAAATTTCTGGACCGCCAGGGTAGGGAAGTCCCATCATACGCGCTACTTTATCAAAAGCCTCTCCAACTGCGTCATCGCGAGTTTCTCCAAGAAGCCGATATGAGAGCCATGATTCAAGGAGTAAGAGTTGGGTGTGTCCCCCAGAGATAAGGAGTCCTAAAATAGGTAGTTGTAAATTTTCAATGCGGAATTTTTTAAAGACCGAGTCATCAGAAGGAATTTCTCTTGCTAGCCCCATAAAAAAATGCCCCTCCATGTGATTTACGGGTACTAACGGAATATTCCACGCTACTGAAAGCGCCTGCGCAAAGTTAACTCCCACCCAAAGAGCAGGAGCAAGTCCTGGTCCATAGGTTACAGCAATAGCATCTAATTCAGGACGCTCTGTTTCAGTAATGAATGCTAAAAAGGCGTCGATCATGTTTGATTCGCGTACTAAAAGCTCTACAATTTTTTCCCGAACTTCCTTTGAAAGTAGCTGAGTAGTTTCTTTTAAAAGTGACGCCTCCTCAAGTGCTGCGCCGAGTAGTGGGACGAGATTTTTTGCATGTTCGCGTTTTGCAACTGCAGGGAAAACACCACCGTATTCTCGGTGAATTTCTATTTGCGATATAAG
>DAIDID010000024.1 GCA_027459545.1 Candidatus Parcubacteria bacterium
TAAACTCGGTTCAATTTGATGAACCCATCACTAACCTTTAGGGAGGTCTTTGTGTGCGAAGTTATCATTCCTCGCAAATGTGCTAAGCCTGGGTGCGACGTCCAAGTTACAAACCCGCAGTCTGGATACTGCAATTCGTGCCTTGACTTCATGCAGCTGGTGGACGACCTCGAGACTTCTCGTTTCGAGCAAGAGTTTGACGATTATGCTCTCAATCAACCCGAGTAGCGGAACGGACTATGCGAGCAGAACCCGACCACGCCTTTGGCTGGTCGGGTTTTCTCTATTTACGTAAAAAAGTTCTAACGCCGTCCCAGACAGCTAGCCCACTAAGACACTCAACGAATTCCCGGGTGATAACGAACGGTTTGGCGGCGCAAATGCTCAGCTTTCCAGCCAAAATGGTAGGGTTCGAAGCCCCGATCTGGACAATGCGCCGTTTCAAGTCCCCAGAAAGTCCCTCAAAGGAATCCACGGCGAGTTTGCTGAACGAAATGAGAGTTTCGAAGGGTTCGAAGGTCACAGGGGTCGTCTGGGTTCGAATGTCCAGTTGAGCCTTCTCGATCGCGTGCTGGAGCTCATCCCGCCCGCTCAGGAACTCCTGATCATCGATCATCTGGCGAACGCGAAGCGAGGTGAGCTCTGTCTTGTCAGCTTCAAGACGAGCAAGGGCGGCCTCAAGGGTGCGCACTTGCGACAGCGGGACGATTATCGAACTGCTCCATGATCAAGAGGCACACACGACGATGCTCGCCGCGCGCGTCCAGACGGCACTTGCGACACAATAGACAGCCTCGAACTCGCTTCAGGCGAGCTCGTAGGGATTCAATCAAGGCGCTGTGGCATGTCGCGCGACGGCTGGATGAAGCTTGCGGACGAAGGTGAGCACATACGAGGACACGCCATTCTTCCATCTAAGGCGCTCGAACTCAAGCTCATCGACAAGGTTCTCGAACGATATGTCCTTTTTTAAGAACTGCGGCCATCTGATTACGATCGGGTGGCCGACTTCATTTTTAAAAGGGTTCCAACATCATCCCACACAGCCAGCTCGTGTATAATAGAAAAATGGATAAGCAAACTATTGATACTTATAATGTTTTTGCAAAGGAATATGATGATGAGACAGTAGATTTCTGGGATCGCTTTCCGAGAACTTTTTTTGATAAATTCATCGAACTCACAAAAGGTAAGGTTTTAGATGTTGGAAGCGGCCCAGGAAGAGACGGGCTTATTCTTAAAGAAAAAGGTCTTGAAGTTATATGCATTGATGCTTCTTCAACTATGGTAGAACTTTCTACTGCCCGCGGTCTTGAATCTATAATTGGTGATTTTAGTTCTCTCCCATTTGAAGATAATTTGTTTAATGGCGTTTGGGCATATACTTCACTTCTGCATATTCCAAAAACAGAAATAGGAAAGGCGCTATCAGAAATTTATAGAGTATTGAAGCCGAATGGCATATTTGCTTTGGGATTGATTGAAGGTCAAGGGGAAATGTATCGTGAGAGTTCTCATGTAAACCAACCTCGTTGGTTTAGCTACTACACTAAAGAAGAAATAGAAACCCTGCTTAAAGAGCGGGGCTTTACTAGTATTTACTTTGAGCAATTTAAACCACGTTCAAGAAACTATCTAAATTTTGTCAGTCAAAAAATATAAGTTCATCAATTTAATTCAGTGTTTCTGCCATAAAAGTTTCACAACATCGTCCCAGACTGCCAGCAAATAGATGAGACCTGAACATGTTTTTCATGTATATATAAAAGAAACCGCCCGAACTGTAAGGAACGGGTGGTCCCTTTTGGTTCGGGCGCTCATGGTGTCGGATCGACGAGTGCCTTGGGTACCGCGTACATATTCCAGTTTGCATCAAAGCGAATAGCGAGATTCGTCGTCTGCTTGGGATACGCTCTGTGGACAGACCACTTGAGCATCTCGAACAATACCGGGATCATTACGTGGTTTCGGAAGTGAGCGAAGTTCACGTATGGATTGATCCCCATGGGCAGGCTGTCAGCTTCGTGCTGACTCTCGTGTTCAGTTTTTATCTGATCGTAGAGGATCGCGAGCGCTTTCTGCTCGTTTGTTGCTATGCCGATCAGAACGGAATTCGACTGACGTTCTTGTAAGCGCTTCGGGGGCGCACCAAGAATTTCAGCAGAGGACATAAGCCTTGATAGGCGCTCATGCATTTCTGCGGTGATTAACTGCATATCTTCTGCCAACGTGCTCTCCTAGAGTTAAAAGAGCCTGATAATATTTTAACATTTATTAAATAAAAATCAAATATAGTCTAGATATTCGATTTCGGTTCGGATCTTGTCCCAAACTCCTAGCTAGTTATTTTGCTATAGTGTTTGTATGGCAAAAATTGCAGAAGGAGTCGTCCATAAAGTACCGCCTGATTTGAAGAAAGCTCTTGTCTCTTCAACAAAGGTCTTAGAGCTATGGAATGGTCTCACACCACTTGCACGCAACGAATGGATTTGTTGGACTATTTCAGTTAAGCAAGAAACAACGCGAAAAGATCACGTGAGAAGGGTAATCTCAGAGCTCAAAGAGGGTATACGACGACCATGCTGCTGGATCGGCTGTATTCATCGAAGTGATAAGTCTATAAGTCATTCGGTACAGTACATACTGGATAGACAATCTAGGAAATGAAATACTATTGATTACGATATTTGGCTAAAGTAGTTTCAATATCTTCACAGATATTCAGCAGTCTTTCTTAAGGTATACTTAGCACATGAACATATTTAAACCAACCACCTTTACATGGGCTCAGCTCGGTGAGTTCAAGTGGGCGATATTCCTTATTGGTATTGCTGTAGGAGCAACATGGTCACAGTTTTTTTCTCGCTATACTCTCTGGATTTTTATCTTAGGTCTTATTCTTTCTATCTATCCGACAATTATCTGGCTACGTGAACACTAAAATTCTACGGATCTTAAAAAGAGCACTACATCATTCACTATAGTTAGCTATTTTAGAACGTAAACTTTTACCAATGAATAGGTAAATCTCCTTGAAGATACCAATTTCCCTTATACGAAACAATCCGTAGTATTTTACCAGATGCAGTCTTGCAGTCGCCATAAGTGGCAGTTTTGTCTACTAGCTGCACGCATCCTCTAAAAGCATAATAGCGATCAAAGGTGGTGTGAGCAAGGTGAGTCTTATATAGGGTATAGAAAAAAATACTTCCTACAGTAACGAATATACTCAGCCCAAACACCAAAAATCTTTTCTTAATCCACATATACTTATTCTAACGCTTAAGTAATCAGAAAAGTTCCAACATCGTCCCACACAGCCACTCTCAATAACTAAATGTTAAAATAAATTCATGAAAAGCATCTGTATTGAGACTGTGGGATGGTGTGGCGCAGTAGTTATTCTTGGTGCGTACACACTTAATACCTTTGGAATACTCTCTGCTAGCTCACTGACCTATCAGATACTAAATGGCATCGGTGCGCTGGGCATCATTCTTATTTCATTTCACAAAAAAACGTATCAATCAGCAGTGCTTAACATTGTGTGGGCGATAGTAGCTCTTATTGCAATTATTTCTATTCTTCACAGTTAGATGAGTTCCATTATTCCCAGCTTCATCGGTTTATAGACTATGTCATAATTAACTCGTATGACGATTCCAGAGAAAGGTTTCTATGTGCATTACAAACACGATCCTTCAGGAGTAAAGCATAACTACATGTATGAAGTGATTGGAATCGCTCGCGATTCAGAGGAGAAGAAGTACGTTGTTTTATATAGACCTCTCTACGAAAGTTCGTACATGTCACCTGCAGATTATACTGCCCGACCTCTTGAGATGTTTCTTGAGCATATAAAAAAGGATGACTTTGGCACCGTTCCGCGATTCAGACTAATAACTGATCCGGATCTTATTGAAGAATTAGAAGTCGTAAAAGCTAATATGTATGGCTTAAAATAGTATAATTTACTTTCTCTGAAATACTTCGTCTACATTCTTGAGTGTGCTGACAACTCGCTTTACACCGGTTGCACAAATGACTTGAGTCGTCGGGTCACTCAACACAACACTTCAAAAAGTGGCGCGCGATATACAAAATCTCGAAGGCCCGTGAAGCTGGTATATACGGAAGAATTAAGCGGGCGCTCAGAAGCACTTCGCAGAGAAGCTGAGATTAAACGCATGACGCATGATAAAAAGCTAAAACTTATGTATAATAGAAAAAAGATTTAAATGTATGGAACGCATACCTAAAAAAGGAGACTTTGGTGAAAATGAAAAGGCACAAGAAGAATTCGAAAATCTCGAGAAAAGTCATGTAAGTGATTTATTTGATTCAGAAGAAGATATTTTTGGAGAAAGAGCAGACCCAGTAACAGGAGAACTAATTGATAATACTCGTGATACTTCTGCAGATGAAGCATTAAGAGTAGTTACTCCAGGCAACAATACTGAAGATGCACTTCCTTCTCTGGGGGAAGATGATGATGAGGCGGCACGGTGGCTAAGAGAGCATGATACTTAATTAGTGTGCTTGTTGTACTATATAAGTATGAACAAGCTTGAAGATGTTTCATTTGCATACCTTCGAATTATGTTTGGGGGAATTTGGCTCATCGATTCTTCCTTTAAATGGAATGCTACTTTTTTAAATAATTTTACAGACTACCTTCTCAATGGTGCGCAGGGTCAGCCAGCCGCAGTTCAGGCATGGATACATTTTTGGGTACAAACAGTCAGTGTCGATCCGCACTTTTTTGGTCTTATCGTAGCAATAACGGAAACTGCCTTAGGACTAGCTCTCGTTCTTGGATTTTTTACAGAGCTTGCGATTGTGGGAGGTATCGCGTTGTCGCTCGTAATTTGGTCAACGGCTGAGGGGTTTGGAGGGCCGTATGTCGCTGGGTCTACCGATATTGGAACGGCTATAATATACGCGATAGTGTTTGTTGCTTTATGGCTCGGTAGGAGTTGGAGGTATTGCAGTGTTGATTCACTCATTCGAAAAAAAGTTTCTTTTCTTTATTGGCGTTGGTAAGGTATATGTTCTCTAGTGAAAAACAACTTACACCTTGTGCTTGCGAGTATTAATTAGATAATCCTAATGCTTTTAAAAAAGTTGCCAGCTCATCACCCTCAATTTTTCGGTACCCTCCGCTCGGAATAGTTCCGAGCTGTATGCTTTGAACCCGAACTCGCTGCAGATCGCTGACTTCATTAAAAAGCGCAGCAACCATTCTACGAATTTGGTGCTTCTTACCTTCATTAAGAATAATTGAAAATGAATGCTCATTCAGAATTCGAACAGTCGCTGGTTTTGTTGTGTATCCTTCTATAAATACGCCACGCTCCATATGCTCTTTAAAATTTTTTCGCAGTGCTAACTTTGTTTGAACGATATATTCTTTTTCGTGCTCTTTTGCAGGATTAAGAAGACGGTCTGTTATGCGCCCATCATTAGTAAGGATAATTAATCCATGTGATTCTTTATCAAGTCTTCCAACAGGAAACACGCGATATTTTTCAAATAATTCTGGTACCATTTCAATAATTTCTCGTTCGTCATTTTGCGCAGAATGACTAATTACTGATCGAGGTTTATTGTATGCGAAGTATACTAATTTTTTCTTTGCATCATTTTTATACGTTCGCACTTCTACAACATCATCTTCTTGTACTTTGTCACCAAGTACCGCAAGTTTGTTATTTATAAATACTCGCTGTTTATGTATAAGCTCATCTGCAGATTTTCGGGTCGCGTATCCTTTGTGAGCAAGATATTTATTTATGCGTATTGGGTAGTTGGGAAGTGAATCCATGTGAGGAGTATAGCCTTCGTTTGAAGATAAAGCTCGTAAAAATAGTTTCTTGAGGTAAAATATACCCCATGCTCAATGAATTTAAACAATTTTTACTTCGAGGAAATGTAGTTGATTTAGCGGTGGGTGTAGTTGTTGGAGCAGCATTTGGGACAATAGTAACGGCTCTCGTAAAAGACATCATTACACCTCTTATTGCCGCTTTTGTGAAAGAGCCAAACTTCGCTTCACTGATGTTTACACTAAACGGTAGTCAGTTTATGTATGGAGATTTTATAAATGCAGTTGTGTCATTTATCATTGTCGCGGCGGCAGTGTTCTTTTTGGTAGTAAAGCCAATGAACGTACTCATTGCTCATGCGCACAAAGGTCCACCAGCAGACCCGACTACAAAGAAGTGCCCGTATTGCTTTAGTGATATTGCAATTCAAGCCACACGGTGTGCATTTTGTACTCAAATAATTCCGTAGTTTTTTAGAAAGTCAAAAACTCAAAAATACTTTAGAGGAATTTCATACTTTTTTCATTTTCATTTAGTTAGTGTAAGTAGATGAACTATCTATACAGATATGTGTGTTTTAGTATACTCATTTTAATTCCAGGCGGCATAGTTTTTGCAGATCAAAATACATCAGTTGCAGATTCTAATATTTTTTCGTTCACTATTCCTCTTATAGCAAATGTATGGAATTTGATATCAATTCCTGTGCAAGTATCTGATGAAAGTATCCCTGCAGTTTTGGGAAATGCGCAAAGCTCGATTGATACTATATATAGGTATGCGCCTGAAATATCGAGTGAAAATGGAGGCTGGACTGTGTATCACGCAAATCATCCCGAACTTTCCACTCTGACAAAGCTTCAGCCTGGTTTTGGTTATTTTGTTAAAACAAACGCGTCGACAACCGTGAATGGCAATGGAACGCTTTTCACGGGTACACAAATACCACCTTCTCGAAAATTAGTGAGCGGATGGAACCTTGTTGGAGTCTTTGGATCTGCAGGTAATCACCCTGAAGATATAGATCAAGTCTTTAGTTCTATAGGTTTTTCGGGAGTAGACTATCTCGCCCTCTGGAAGATGGACC
>DAIDID010000025.1 GCA_027459545.1 Candidatus Parcubacteria bacterium
TACGAAGCAAGCTATGGGATTGTAACTGCATATGGAAAAATTCTTCCTCAAGCACTTATTGATTCTTTCCCGCTCGGAATCATCAATGTCCACTATTCGCTTCTTCCAAAATACCGTGGTGCGTCGCCTGTTGAGTCAGCACTGCTGAATGGCGACACCGTAACCGGCGTCGCCATTCAGCAACTCGTTTCCGAACTAGACGCAGGTGATATTCTCGCACAACAAGAAGTTATTATTGAGTCAGAAGAAACTACTCGAGAGCTTCGCCCTCGACTCATTACAGCAGGAGCATCACTCCTCACAGACATGCTTCCGAACTTTGAAGCTGGCTTACTTGTAGCTACACCCCAAGACTCTACAAAAGCTACGGTGTGCAAAAAAATTAAAAAAGAAAATGGACTTCTTGATCTTTCAGCTAATGCAGAAACAAACTGGAATACGTACCGTGCATATGCTGAATCTCCCGGAACGTATTTCTTTATTGAAAAAAATGGTAAGCCTATACGCATAAAAATTATCACTGCTTCCTACAAAAATGGAGTCTTTACTCCTGAAAGAATAGTTCCAGAGGGTAAGTCAGAACAATCTTTTTCCGAATTTAAGAAAAATACTACTTTTACTTTTTTACCAAAGAACTAAGACTTTTTAGCTAGTTTTGTTACATAGCAAACTATATCTTCTGATTCATACATCTCTACGCCAGTGGCATCATCAACTAAATACGGCACTTGCTGTTTTCCTCCTTTTTCTATAAGTTCTTCTAAAATCTTCGCATCGGCGATATTTTTTTCTTCAAATGCAATTCCTAATTTCCTTCCTGCTTCTAGTACTTTTATACAAAAAGGACAGCCGGTTTTTACATAGAGTGTAAGCATAGTATAAGTATATCAGCTTCGATAACTAGACAACAGCGCATTTTATATGCACTACTTTACAGTATGGATTTGCTCAAATTCAAATTTCAGCTAGAATGGATTTATCTTAAACAACTGTCGTAAAGGTGATTTTATTCACTATTTTGATCTTTGTATAAGATAGAAATTATTCCGCGGTAGCTCAGAGGTAGAGCGGCTCGCTGTTAACGAGTTGGTCGTAGGTTCGATCCCTACCCGCGGAGCACTTGACTTTTTGCAGTATATGTGCTTTATTTGATACGAATGCTCATTAACTTTGGGGAGATTTGGCTATGGGCCAAACCATCGAACAGCTTGAGAATGCTTTGCTGGCGTGGGAAGATCTCTTCCGCGTCCACGAGGCTCGCGTGCGTATCGGACTTCAGACTGGGCTTCGTAAGCCCGAGGAGCTGGTCGGCCCCGTCCGTCACTGGCGGGAACTTCGCAATCATCTTCTCTCTCTTCGCGGCGGCGACTTCGACTACGATCGTTTTTGCCACCGCGAGGAAGGTACGGGTCTTACCACGGGCATCGCTCGTCAACTTATTCCGGCGAAGCATCTGGACAAGATTGACGAGGTTCTTGGAGAACTTTACCAGTCCTTGCCGCTTCAGTTGGCGAGTTGGACCATTAGTTCTCGTCGGGTCTTCAACCTGAACGAGGATATGGTTCAGCGCTTCCTTGAAGCGGATTACTCGCACTACACGTGGTCGGACCTCTTGTGGCCCTTCGATGCGTTCTTCATCCAGCTCGAAACTCCCGTGAAGGAGTCCGACGGGTTTGAATTCTCGGGCCTGCTCATCAGCTCTGTCTACGACGTCTGTCCGAGCCACCCTATGGGTTCGAAGGAGGGCTTTGAATGCCTTCCCTTCCACACCCTGCTTCACGGGCGCACTCTGCGGCAGGAATTCATGGACGAAAAGGAACGCGAACGGTTCGAGGACGATCTGCGCCACAAGCGCTGGATCAAGCTCAATCGCCGCGTTCAAAAGTTCATGCTCGGCATGAGCGGCATGAGCCACCAGCAAAGTATAGAGGTCTTTGACCGACTCGCTTCGGGTCAGGATCTCGGCTCTGTTGAGGTTCATCCGCAGGAACTTCCGGCGGGCTCTGTGAATCCGCTTTGTTGGGAGAAGACCGATCCTATCCGTTCGGACGGCTTCGGCTCTCCGATGGGTAAGATCATCGCAGGGCTCTGCCTCTACCTTGAGGCGCTTCCTCCCGGGGTCGCCGACGCATACTCGTGGCGTCACACTTCTGCTCCGACGGGCCTCAAGCGCGAACTGCGCAAGATCGTCACCGACGGAGCGCAGGTGTGCGAGGTGGCTGATTTGCATACCATCTCGCCCGAGACCATGACCTTGTTTCCGCAAACGCTTCGTGAGGGGCCCGCGTACGCGGTCACTCCTCACTGGCGCCGCGGTCATATGCGTCGTCGTCCGGGACATGGGAACGATCCCAACGCTCCGCGCGACGTCGAGGTCAAGCCTGCGCACATCCACAAGGATCAGCTCCCCATCGGAGCCGTTTCTGGTGGCGCCATCAGTAAGGTGCGTTAGTCGAACAACCAGTACCCGCCGGGATCCGAAAGGACCCGGCGGTTTTATTTATATAAGACTTTCAAGAAACTCAATGCTGTAAAGGTGCTTGACAAATATATTATATCATGTATTATTAATTTGAAGTTCCGAGTTCCCGCAAAATTCTTCTGCAAGGAGCTACCCATGTCGGACTCGGATCCAGACAGCTGGAGCAGTCCTTCTTACGGTCGCAGTTTGCGCCGTTACTAACAAAAAGAGTTATCCCACATTGAAAACATTTTTTAGTAACGTAAGATAGGAATATTTACTAGTTAATGTTGTTTTTATGGAAACTAATTTGTATACCGTTACTGTCACACCAATGATTAACATGCTTGAAAATCTTTCGGGCATTCTTGAGAAAGCTTCTAGCTTTGCAAAATCAAAACAACTTGAATGGCATCCTGAAGGCATGCAAGAATCTAGTTTGTTGAACAGCCATATACTGTTTGATCAGTTTCCATTTATAAGACAAGTCCAAATCGCTTGTGATAATGCAAAAAACGGAGTTTCTCGACTCTCAGGTATTGAAGCTCCTAAGCATGAAGATACCGAGAAGACATTTAGTGAGCTAAAAGCGCGTATTGAAAAGACTGTTGATTTCCTAAAGACAATTAAACCTGAAACCGTAATTGGTCAAGAAGAAAGAAAAATCACATTACAATTTTTCCCAGGCAAGTATTTATCTGGATTAGATTATGCTACGTTGTACCTTATGCCGAATTTCTATTTCCATGTAGTTACTGCCTACAGTATTCTCCGAAAAAACGGTGTTGAGGTTGGTAAAGGTGATTACCTAAATAACATTCCTTGGCATACTCAATAGAGTATTCATTTGCAGAAGCTTATACCAAACAGCTTCTAACTTTCTCAATAAGGCGGAATCCTAATTTTTAGGGCAAGAATGGTACAATTTGACTTATATGGAGAAGTTTCCAAGTCTAAATGAAAAACTGGATAGTGGTACTATGCGCCCAGCAAAATATGGTCCAATTTCTTTAGACCTTGCATCTAAGACGCTTGGTATTGAAGGATCAGAAGCGAAAGTGACTTTAAGTCCAAAAGAGTATCAACTCCTATAGATGCTAATTAGAGCGCAAGGCGGTGTAATAAGCGAAAGTGATGCAATTCAATTTATATATGACGATAGTGAAAAAGATTTGCCTCTAAATAATACTATGGAAGTGAGGATCAGGAGGCTCAGAAAAAAAATTACAGGAGCTAGCAGGAGATGCAGTTACAATTCAGACACGTAAAGGACTTGGTTATTCTTTAGAAATTAAGACTTGATAACACGTCCTAACCTCGGCAATTGACAGAGCAGACAAATTAATTTTTAGTGATATAGTCATACTTAGATTTAGATTGGAGAGAAAACGATGAAACGTTGGTTTGACTTTTTCGACTTAAATGCCATTAAACAAGTCAGGTTTATGACTCGTCTTGGCGCCGGTCGAGCGGTGTCTATCTATGTACCAAGAGGCGCTCCTAATGTACTTGGACTTAAATTGGAGCACAAGATTACTCCGGCAGATGTTTCAGGCGGACGCCTACTCCCCTTGGCAATAGAGATAACGAAGAGACGGGGTGGCAAACGATCCATAATAACCGAAATCGATTACGATACTGCCGTGGCTCTTCATCAAAGTCTCGGAAAGGGACTGCGAGTGATTAGGCGCCGTCGACGACTCAGAGAAATAATTTCTTTTCTGATACCGCAACTACATCTCAGCCTCCGTTCGGTACATACGTTCACCGCTAGACCACTGACTATAAAATAAGTGTAGCGTAGATACAGAGTCGGGGAAAAGAGTACTCTTTTCCCCGACTTTTCTATTTTAATAGTTTCTTCAAAAGCTGACATTTTTACTGAGTGTAGTAAGCTTTAGATTGAACCAGCGGTCTTTGGGAGAGTGCAATGCTTAGAGAAGAAATAAGATTTCACTTAGAGCAACTACACATTGTTTTTGGAAGGCCATATCAGCTGATGCATTCTGAATCATTACGAAAACTCTGTAAAAGCCGAGACCATTCTGCAATACTTGATTTCATTGCTAAATCCATACCTCTTGAGACTACAGTATCTCTAGAATACGAAAGTAATTGTGGACCAAGGTACGCAGTTGCAAGAGTTCTTCTACCTACAGTGGTTCCGCATTACGATACGAAAGCTTTCAAAGAAAGTATTTTTCCTATCTATGTTCAGGAAAGATTTCTTGCAGAAGCTCCAGTTGGAAGCATTGTGTGTGTACTGGCACACGAAGTCTCGCACATCGTTTTGCCATCTCGAGGATTTGAACTTCCCTGTGCAGAGGAACTTGTTGACTTAGCTGCGATGTGGTTCGGGTATCGAACGTTCTTTCTAAAATACTCTAGCTATACGTTTCAGCGGAGTCGTCCGATCTGTGAACTGTCATGGCAAGATTCAGTCAGCAAATTTTTTGAAACGAGCTATGAAGACACTGCTCGAAAAAAACTAGGCTATCTGACTCAAAGCAATAGACGATATGCAGCAAACCTAATGAAAAATAACTAACCCCTCGCGCAACTTCGTTGCGCGAGGGGTTTTGTTTGGTCACCTTTGAATACTCCATGAAGGTCTAGACAGGAGAATCTTGTGCCACTTATATGCGGCACGCCAATAGCCGAGAATATATCCCGCCCATACCACGCTAGAGTGAACTAAGCCGTAACGAGGCTCAATCCAGAGCATCCAAGGGATAAAAGGCCCAATAATAAAAGGAGCGATACTCAACATAAAGAGCCCGCGACTTGCATTTGTGCGCTGATACAGCGCACAAAAAAAGATAACGGCGCCCCAGTAGAAAACCAGGAAAAGAGCAAGATTTTGAAACATCAAAGAATTCCTTTTGATAGAGCAGGCCGTAGCTAGTATTCAAAATATTGTTTATATTGTCAATCATTATTGAACTTAAAAAAGATACCGCAAGATGCGGTATCAGGCGGACACGGTTTTATTTTTCTGTGAAAGCTCTAACGCAACATTCACGTTTTGAACACTCTTCAAGCAGATCGAATCGCAAGCACTCTCTGCAAGGAATGCTTGTAGCACTTGAAAGACAAGATTCCTTATCCACAATTAAAGAACTTATAGAAAAAGTTCTCGGAGGCAAAATTGAAGATTGTATATCCATTTTTTTCTCCCATCTTAATTGAACATCAATAATATTAGCAGAAAATTTCTAGGAGCTGGCGAAATTCAATAAATATGTGTACATTGGCACAAGTTGAACCTTGGCGAATGGAGATCAGTAATGAACAACACCCCGAGACTGGAAGTTCCCTACTATCGCTCAATCCTCAGTGCAATAGAAAGCCTCAGAGAGAGCTTGCTCTCAAATGAGGAAGTGCGGGAAATTGTGGGTTTGTCGCTCGCATATCGTATTTTACTTGAAAGTACGATAATTCCTATGCAGCACTGCGAGACCGTCACTCAGCGCCTGCGAGAAATCATCGCAGAAATCGAAAGACTTCGCACAGGCTCTGACATCAAACAAGTCGTCAGAAATCTGCAAGATGGATGTAACGCCGTCGAGCAACAAAAACGCGTGTACAACAACGCGGTTCATATCTAGATTTAACTGCAACTGAGCCGTCCCTCTTTTTTGAGTGGACGGCTTCTTTTTAAAGGCCGCATTCACAAAAATAGGTTGCGAGATCTATTTTGTATGCAATACTTTAAAGAGTTTTATTGGAATTGTCTTTAATAAAATTATGTATGTATATCAATAAAAATCTATCTGGCTTTGCTACAGTGGTTCTATTTTCTGGAATTATATTCCTACCATTATTGGCTTCAGCCGATACAAGCAGTACGTCTTGTGGTGATACTTCAAACACAATGGTCTCTTCTTCCACAGAAGCTACCACGACCTGTGGTTCAGATACTGCTTCATCAACTATCTCGAGTGGAACAACTGATGTCTCTCCTCAAATCCAGTCGCTCATTGCAGAAATTGCATCACTCAAACAGCAACTCGCTACGTTGCTTGGAGCAACTGCTTCTAGCACCTCTGCCTTCCCTTCTTCTGCAAATACATACGCTTGCCCAAATCTCTCACGCAACCTCGGTGAAGGAGATAGCGGTGATGATGTTAAATCACTGCAGCAATACCTCGTGCAAAATGATCCGGCCTTTTCAAGTTCTGACGTAACAGGGTTT
>DAIDID010000026.1 GCA_027459545.1 Candidatus Parcubacteria bacterium
AAGAAATTTCGAACGCGGAATCGAAAAAGTGTCTACAAAGTATTGAATGTGCTGCTCAGTATCGAGTAAAATAGTAGGCGCCAATTGTGCCGCATGCCAATCTAAAAACCAATCATATGCAGCTGCTAGACTATAGCGACTGTGCAACTTACGATCTCTGACATTTGAATCATACAAAGATACAAATGCATCAAAAATGATTCGCTTTCTTCCGAAAAGAATTACTGCCAGCAAAAGAATGCTCTGGCCCGGAAAGGCAACGATTATAAAATCATAGGTTTTCTTAGGAAGTCTTTGAGCTTGTATATATAACTCCCAATATTTTTTAATACCATGATGCTGTTTTGGATCTACTCGGCATTCATCAACCTCAATACCATTCTTTTGCATACCATGTAGTAGCACATGCGAGCGCGAATAGGTTGGATTATATATACCAAAATAGCAAATACGCATAAATTACTACTTACTCTATGCTGAGAGTTGTTACAACAGTACGAATAAGTGCTTTTAAACTAAACTCTGTGTGGATTTTATTCTGTAAATCCATTGCTATTTGCTCTTTGTCTGGATAGGTTGAAAATTGTATTAAGCGCTCAACTAATTCATCTACATTTCTTTCTGAAAACAGCAACATCTTTTCATAGGGACTAAGCACACTTCTAAAAGCCTCATTCGAAACAATTGCTGGTGTGCCAGCAGCTAGAGATTCAAGTACTGCTTTGTCCATACCTCCCGTAGGACAAAGATTCACGGACACATCACTATTCCAATACGACTCACATATGCGATCAAATGGAATACTGCCTGCAAACTGCACATACGTGTTTGCATTACATTCTTGTACCAAGGCATGAAGTGTTTTCTCGTACTCTATATCTTCTTGTGTAACTGTCCCGCCCACGAGCATGACTTTAATTGCTATTCCTTTTGTGTGAAGTATATTTGCCGCTTTAATAAGCACATCTAAATTCTTGATAACAGTAATTCTGCCCACGCTTACCACATGTAGAGTTCCATCATGCACGTGAGTAGAAAATATGGGGCGTTTAAATTGATCACTTGATACGGCTTGTCGAACATAGTGTACCTTTTTACTTTTGAGTCGAAAGGATTCGGGAGAAGCGGTAAATACCACATCTGCGCACTTTTCTGCTACCCACATTTTGAAATCAACATTTCGATGTATATACCAAAGAGATGTTTTTTTTTGAAGTAATTTCCAAATAGGAAAACCTACAATTACATACAACGGGCTCATATGGCAAAACACAGCGTCATAGTCCTTTCTGGATTTCCAAATGGTTTTCCAAAATCGAAAAAGGTATTGCGTGCGAGATTTTTTTTCTTCTTTGCCAAGTGAAATCACCTGCACATTTTTTGGAAGTTCATATGCTCGCGTTTCAAGAGAAAGTACCGTTATTTGCTCGCATTCTTGTGCAAATAATGTCAACCACGTGTGAAAAAAACCAAAGTAGCTATCATCCTTGTCGACTTTTTGAGTGATGATAAGTAATTTCATATTATGATGTTGCTAGCTAACTTTCACACAGATACGTACTAAGTGATGCTGAAGGAACGATGTGCAGCTTTCTAGTCTTACAAGGAAATCCTTTTTCTGAAGGTGAAACTATTTCATTTGCAAAAAGGACCGCTAGTTTGAGTTTCCAATCAACGAATTGATGATTATAGCCAAGCATAATTCGTTTTCCGAAGAGCCGCCAGATAATTCCTCCGAGCAAAATATATTGCGGGTTTCGATTCACATACACAGCATCATACGAGCCAAGAGTAGTAATAATTGTCGTATAGAAATTTATGAGATAGCGAAGTTTTGATACTCCTTTTTCCTTTCCAAGTGAAATAATTTTTACTTTTTCTGGAAGTGTATGGGAACGCTTTTCGAGTACGAGCACAGTAAGAGGATTGCACGCATTGGCTAAATCAAGTAGTTGACTGTGAAAAAAACCGAGCGTGTCGTCATTTTTATCAAGTTTTTCTGTAATAAGTAATATTCGCATGTTATTTCTTTTTATGTGTAAGTGTGTCGGTACCATATACACCCTCAAGAAGATTTAAATCTTTCCCTGAATTTCGTAAAAGCTCATTATTTTTCTCTTCATACGCTCGAAGCACTGCAAGTCCGTGAGGATCTTTTACCATCTTTTCGTAAAATCCTCTGAATGCTGCAAAATCTTTAATAAAGCAATCCCCTCCTGCACCTCGTCCTCCTTTGTGAATTGGATCGATATATCGACCTGGAATCCAAGAGTTTGTGGCAATACTCTCTTTTATTGGTTCCCATGCTATCCCATACGACTGCGCGAGATCATACAGGATATTTGAAAAAAGAATAATTGAATACCCGAACGTATTATGAGTGTATTTTATAAATTCAGCGGTAGTAGAATCAGTGATGATGTCATGTGGTGCTTTAGGCATAACTGAGAGTAAAAGGGCGGCATATCTTTCATGTTCAGGACTTTTGGCTCCCACACCAATAACAGTTCGAAGAGGGTTGTCTACATCATAACGAGCCGTTTTTTCATTTAAAAATTCAGGATTGTGTAAAAGAAATATATCTGGATTTTCTTTTTGAATTGATACTGTTGTACCTGGAGGTATTGTTGATTTTATGACTGCAATCTTTCCCTTACCTACCAAAGAAATAACGTCACGAACAATTGAATCATCATATCCCTCAGGAGTAGTCGGTGTTGGGACCGCAATAAATACAATGTCACAGGTTTGAATTGCATCGCGGTTTGCGCTATATGATAGTTCATTTGAATACCGTACAACAGTAAATCCTCGATCCTCAAAACTATCAGCGTAGTTCTTACCAATATATCCTTGCCCTATAAAACCCAATTTAAGGGTATCAGGTGCCTGTGTACTTGAACCTGTTTGGTTTGAAAAGCTCATTCTGAGTATTGTATACCGACCATCAAAAATATACAGTTCGAAGCTTTATGTCGAGGAAGGGGCGATAAGCCGTTGCAGATCCCTCGCAATATCCTCCGGAGCGGTGTGCACAGAAGCAAGGTGCTTGCGGGCGTGCTGTTCTGCATTCATAGCAAACTGAATGCGCGCTTCGTTATCTTCGACGAGCCCGAGTATGTGGGCAGCAAGTCCGGAGGGATCTCCAGGAGGAATTGAAAGAATGTCATCGTACCCTTTAAATACATCTCCGACGATACCGACATCTGTAGAGATGATTGGAATACGCGCAAGCGCAGCTTCTATGAGCGTTCGACTATAGCCTTCATACGCACTTGCTTGTATGTATGCGTTTGCGCTTTGCATGAGACCGAGTGCATCATTTCTATTCCCCAAAAAAATAACAGCAGACTGAAGTCCGAGTCTGTGTGAGAGATTTTCAAGCTTTTTTCTCTGTGAACCATCTCCCACCACAAAAAGTCCGACGGTTGGATAGTGTACGTGCACATGCGCGAGAGCATGAATAATATCTCGGATGCGTTTTTCTGGTTCAAGTCTTCCCACAGTGATAAGTGCGAAGCTAAATGTATGTGCTGGCAAATTTACTTTTTCAGGAAGAATGTCTGAGACAGCAATTGGAATAACAACGGGCTCCACAATGCGATTCCCATAGCGCTTTGTGAGAGAGTCATGTATGCGATTTGAAACTACTCGTATGCCATGTGCTTTTGGTAGGATGTGATCTGCAATTTTTTGGCGAACGCGGTTAATTGTAGGAACTGGTATGTGAGAAACAAACGTTATGTTTCCATTTGTAAACCAAGGAGAGAATGCATCTGTATGGAGTTGCAAATGAAGCTTTGCGGATGTTCCTTTTGCTGCATTGTATGCTGCCTTACCATGCTCAAATGGATCCTGTGCAGAAACGATTTCTATGTGCTCAGTTCGAATAATCTCTGCTGCTTTTTTTGTGAGTTTAGCTACTCGTGAAAACTTTGTTGCCTTCACAGCATGAAGTGTGAGTGTACGGTCTTCTGAAAGATTTTCTTTCGTAACAGGTGCGATACCAACGGGAGCAGCTGAAAGTATATGCAGTGTACCAATTGCCTCTGCATACGCGCGCATGCGAGAGCGAGTGACACTTTCTGGATCAAATAGTGTGGGGTCATTTGAGACAAAGAGGACTTTCATAGTGAGTTTATGTGAACGATACGTCACTCACTGCCGAAAGCAAGTGGGCAGTGTGCATGAGCATTTCTGGGCGTGAAAAAGTGCTTGCGGACTGGAGCGCGCGCGCCTTTAGGCGCGCGCGCAGCTCATCATCCTGCAATACTCGCAAAAGTGCAGCCACAAGCCCGTCGGTGTCCTCCACTTGCACCAAAAGACCATTCTCTTCATGTGTGATTACCTCGGAATTCCCTCCTGCATCTGTGGCAATGATCACACAGCCAAGCATGAGTGCTTCAATAAGCAGATGTGACAATCCTTCGTATGAAGAATTAAGCACAACAACACTCCCTTTCTGGAGCTGCTTTAGTGTATCTGTATGACTCAACGCTCCCATAAACTCCACCGCGTGATTTAGAGATTTTTTTGCGTGCATCTCTAGCGAGACTCTATCTGGGCCATCTCCTACTATACTCAGCTGTGCATCAGAAATTATTTCTCGCACTTTTTTCATTGCATCAATTACTCCATCTACTTTTTTCCAAGGCACGAGCCTACCAGCACTCACCACACTATGCTGTACTGGCTCGGCTATTTCTTCCAAAAGTTCTGGAGGAATTTCAATGCTGTTATGTATGACGGTGATTTTTTCAGGACTAACTCCCCACTCACTAACAATCTTTTTTAAATACGAACTCGGCACAATAATTTCAGTCGCGCTTCGTGCTACAGAGTTTTGAATTGCACGCAGAAAACGTACCTGCATTGGAACTTTTTTTTGTACTACGAAATCATCGAGCGTTTCTTTTATTCCATACCGCTGAGTGCCTTGCTCCCACGCAAAGTCGCCAACTACTTTAAGTACTAGTTTTTTGCGAGCGAGTTTCGCTGCAAGCATTGCAGGAAAACCTACTGAAACTGGATCGAGCGCAAGCACGAGGTTTGCATGTCGCGCTACTCGAAATACTTTCAAGAAATATGCAAAATGCCTCACCACTTTTGGCAAATGACGCACATCGCTGAATTTCACCAAAAGCACCTCTATGCCATGTATTGGTAAACCCTGCATAAGTGCTTCTGCATAAGTCGCCGGACCCCCACTTTCAGGCGGATACAGCGGTGTGGCGAGAACGAGCTTCATACTCTCGACTGTATCATTTCTATAAAAAGAGCTTTCATGTCTTTTGCGACCAAATCCCAGTCGTACTTTTGAGCTACCATTTCCACTGCGGTTTTACATACCTCATGCGCTTTTTCTGGCCTGCTCATAATATCCGTAACCGCTTCTACAATTTGTGATGGAGCATCAGCATCGACCGCCCAGCCAGTGGTTGGTTTATCAGGATTTCGCTTTTCATCAAAAAGGAAATCCGCAATTCCTCCTTCTTGAGTTGCAACTACAGGAAGTCCAGCTGCCATAGCTTCAATAAATGAATTGCCCATTCCTTCTGAGCGAGATGGTCTCGTAAAGATATCACAAACCTTAAGCATGCGCGGCATTTCATCATGACTTATTTGTCCCATAAATCGTGCTCGCTTCTCTACATGGAGCTCTTTTGCTAAAGCTTTTAATGCATCCTCATCTGGACCAATACCGTATATAAGGAACGATATATTCTCTGGCAAAAGTGGTAATGCACGAATTACATCATCAATACCATTTTTATGCACGAGTCGAGATGTGGTGACTATAAAAATATCACCTTCCTTTTTGCCAAGGATGTTCTTCATTTTTGTAATTTGTTCATCGCTGTATTTATGAGCAAACTTCGCTACATTCACAGCATTTGGAATTACTTTGCTTTCACCTTTGAAACCCATTCGTATTCCCCATTTCTGAAGAAAAGTCGAAATAGATTGAAGTGCATCTGCGCGTATAAAGCCTGCTTTGAAAAGTCCCCACACAGGGTGCATCATTTTTTCAATGTAGTCGGGCGGATCTCCTTCTTGAAGTGTTAGAAGATATTTCACATATGGAAATTTCTTCTTAAAGAGTCCTGCAGGAATTGCACACGAGTGCGCCATCATCGCCCACAATGCATCATAGTTATATTGTCGTTGTAGTTGCACCGCTTTCCAGTACGCCGCAATTTGAAAATAATATTTATTAAGATGGAGCGGAAATTTCTTTAAGTCGGCAATGCTTGGATTTTTTACTGTAAATCCTATACGGTGGACAAGCACATTTCCTATTTGTTCTACGCGTGGAAGATTTGAATCGTTCCTAAGCGTAATCATATGAAATACAAATTCTTTCGGTGGACATCGCTCTGTAATTTCCTTTATCGCGACTTCAGCTCCCCCGATAAAGCTTGGGTAGTAGTTTAGGGAAAATATGAGGATTTTCTTCATATTTTTTGAGCTT
>DAIDID010000027.1 GCA_027459545.1 Candidatus Parcubacteria bacterium
TCGCCAATATGATCGTGGACAATATATCCATCGAGATCAACAAGGTACTCATGTGGCCAGTATTCATTTTGATATGCATTCCATGTTTTGTATTCGTTATCAAGAACTACAGGATACTGAATGCCGAGCTGCTTCATAGCAGCTGCAACGTTGCTTTCTACATGCTCAAATGCAAACTCTGGCGTACTTACTCCTACTATGACTAGGCCATAGTTTTTATACTTGGCATACCAGGAATTAAGATATGGAATGGTTCGTTGGCAATTTATACAACTATACGTCCAAAAATCTACAAGCACTACGTCTTTGTTACGGTATTGAGAAAGTGTTATTGGTTGACCGCCAGTATTTAAGTAGCCATCGGGTGAAACAAACTGTGGTGCAAGTGGATACATTGCTGACTTCTTCGCTAGAATAGCAGCGAGCATCGGTGTGAGACTGGTATTTGCTGCTTCTTCTGTAGTTGTGGACTCTGGCATAAGCGAAAGACCAGTTGTTCCTGTAGTGCTTGCTGTTAAACCGTTTTGCGATTCATGAGCAGTTTTTGCAATACTTTGAGATACAGCCTTTGTTTCTAAAAGATGTTGCTCAATAGTGGTTTCATCAAAAATCTTATAGAGTGGCGCTTCGATAGACGCAGTGAGATTTGCTGCAATAAGAATTCCTACAACAATAAAAATCGCTCCCATGACCTTCTTAAAGATACCGTTTGGATTTGATGCTACACCGAGTGTATCTAGAATTTTTTGCCCGACAAATGCAACAACGAGCAGAGAAAAACAAAGACCTACAATGTAAGCAAGTATGTCTGCAACACCAGCAGCAAGACTAGCAGGAAGAACTGTTGCAAGCACAATAAAATACGTCGGACTACAACTTGAAAAAACTGGACCCAGAGAACCTCCTATAAGCACATCTCCCCAAAAGCTTTGCTTTGCAAAACCAGCATTCATTGTAGAGCTCGAATCTGCATTTATTTTTGCAGTAAAAGGCAAACTGTCCCATGCCTTCGGAAAAAGCATAAAGAATCCAACGATGATAATTAGTCCGCCAGAGAAATCAGTCCAAAACCACGGAGGTACGGCGATGAAAATTGTAAGTACTTTAAGAATAAGAGTAAAAATGAATACAGAAATACCAAGCGAAACAGTAACCGTAAGAGCACGCTTAATGCTACGATCACCAGAAATTGATCCACCTACGATAATAGGCAAAAGCGGAAGTACGCACGGCGATAGTACTGTAAGAAAACCTGCAAGTAATGCTATTAGGAAAAGTGCCATAGTTTAGTGAGCGGTGAGCTAGGTGATGGGTATGACTTAATTCTATGCGCATTTCATACACATGTAAAGTCTACTTTACAGGAAAAGTTACTAGCTTTTTCTATCGATACGTATCTGCATAAAAACGAGCGAAGAGTTTTGAAACAATCATAACTGCAAGCGTAAGCGGGATCCAAAAGTCAATTTTTTGCGTAAAGCCTTGGTACACAAGTGCAGTAGTAAGAACAGCAGCTGCACTTAAATAGGCTGCCCTACCTGCATGAGTACGGTGCCACTCTTCACGCTCATCTGATGCGGTTTCGGTAAAAATAAAACCTGCCCATACAAAAACCAAAGCTGCAATAACAACCAGCACAGAAACGAGCATCATGCTTGGCATCCAAAAAGTGAAAGGGTTCCCTATGAGCACAAGAAGAACGATGAGGACGATTGCAACGATTCTTTCGAACATCGCTTTTCCAAATAGTTTTTGCATAAAATTATGTGTGTTTGGTAATGCTAAAAATATCTTCAACGCGCACGCCAAAGGCGTGCGCGATTCTAAGAGCAAGAGCAACTGACGGTGTATATTTTCCTTTTTCTATAGCAATTATAGTCTGACGAGAAACTCCCACGTGCTGTGCAAGCATCTCTTGAGTCATTTCATGCTTGGTACGCTCTTTAAGAACTGCATTTTGTATTGCTCGCTCCATGAAGAGCACTATAGAATTTTTTCCCGAGTTATGCACGTTTTGTCAATATCCACAGTCTGCATTATGGCTAAAATGCTGTATTGTGTATATAGCTCCTAATTTCTACCTATGAACCTTCTATCTCATTACTTTACTGAAAATCGCCCGTGGGGGTCGTTTGAAAACTTTACACTAAATGAATCCAGCACGGTAAAGATCCTTCGTGTTGCACCGGGTAAACGCTTCTCACTACAAAAACACTCTCACAGAAGTGAATATTGGAAAGTAATTGCTGGAGATGGGATTGCGCAAGTTAATGAAAAAGAAACTCGTGTAAAAGCAGGTGATGAAATACACGTACCTGTTGACACACCGCATCGACTTACTGGAGGCGAACAAGGCATTGCTGTACTCGAAATATCTTTTGGAGAGTTTGAGGAAAACGACATAGTACGAACTGAGGACGACTTCGGCCGTACATAGATACTATACCTATGGCGTATATACTTTTTTTTGGTCTCGTACTAGCTTCTCTTTTTGTTTCTGGACTATTCGTCTGGGGGCTATGGGAGCTTTGTACACAGATACCTCGACAAAAAAAGCGCTATGAAAAAGAGCGTAAACGACTTTCTTTCAATCGAAACGAAAAAAATCCAATTCTTCATCCAAGCTCATATGATTTTGAAGGTCAGGCAGTGATGAACCCTGCTGCAATACATGACGGAGAAAAAACTCATCTTTTTTATCGTGCAATAGGTACTGATGGTATATCACGCATCGGCTATGCAAATTCTAAAGACGGTATATCGGTAGACGAACGACTTCCCTATCCCGTCTTTGCGCTTGAGGGACCAGACCCGCACCTTTCTGCGCTGCGACGATCATATGCAGAAAAAAACTATCCCGCTCTTGTGGCATCTGGTGGTAGTTGGGGTGGCACTGAAGATCCGCGCGCGGTCGTCATAGACGACCGCGCGTACGTATCCTTTTCTGCATTTCATAATTGGGACTCAGTTCGCATAGGTGTCACTTCTATAGCTATGGATGATTTAAAGCAGAAACGATGGAAATGGACGCCACCGATATTTCTTTCACCACAAAATCAAGTTCATAAAAACTGGGTGCTCTTCCCTGAAAAAATATTTGGTAAGTTCGCAGTTATCCATAGCATTTCACCAAAAGTCGAGGTTGCATATCGAGACAATATATTGAAAGTCGGAACACACGAACCTCACATTAAAAGTCTTGAAGGTCCACGAACAAATTTCATCGATCAAAAGTCAGGCTTCTGGCACGAACGCATGCGAGGGCCTGGAACTCCTCCAATAAAAACTCCACATGGTTGGCTTCTTTTCTATCATGCGATGCAGAAAAATGAACCCAGTAAATATAAACTCGGCGCGATGCTTCTAGATGCAAATGATCCAAGTAAGATACTGGCGCGCTCGCCAGCTCCCGTACTTGAACCAGAAGCACACTACGAAACGAACGGTGCAAAGCCTGGAATCGTCTATGCTTCGGGAGCAACAGTCCACAATGATCTTCTTACGCTTTACTATGGTGCTGCGGATAATTTCATCTGCTCAGCAAGCGCACCATTTACAGAATTTGTAAATCGGCTCAAGCATCACGACAAACCTATGCTTATGCCAGCGATTATATAAAGTACTATGCTCACTGTTTTTCGCTCACCTAAAAATCCTTTTATTTCACCAACGCGATCCCGATCGTTTGAAGCTATTGGTGCTTTTAATCCCTCCGTAGTAGCACATGGTACAGATGTACATGTGTTTTATAGAGCTATGGCAGAACCCGATAATTTACGTACACCGGGGCGCGGCTTTTCGACTATTGGTTACGCGAAATCATGTGATGGTGGAAAAACGTTTGGAAGCCGAAAGCAAATTTTGCAAGCAGATGAGACATGGGAAGCATTTGGCTGCGAGGATCCACGCGCTACTTTTTTTGAAGGTAAGTGGTATGTCTTTTACACCGCGCTCGGAGGATTTCCGTTTGGCCCAGACAATATCCGTGCTGCAGTCGCTATTGGAAACAAACCAGATCAACTTACGGAGAGGCATTTAATGACTCCTTTTAATGCAAAAGCCGCTACACTTTTCCCTGAAAGAATAAACGGTGAGGCTGTGCTGCTCATTACAGCACACACTGACTTCACTGAAGAATACCCTCGACCAACTATCGGTATTGCTCGATCGAAACATATTGAAGACTTCTGGGATCCGGCATTTTGGATTGAATGGCACACACACTTACATGATCACGCATTTCCTGATGTTCGTCGTTCTGATAGTGAACATATGGAAATAGGAGCTAGTCCGATTCTTACTAATAAAGGCTGGTTGATTATTTATTCACACATTCAAAAATACTATGACGCGCAACATAGAATTTTTGGAATTGAGGCACTACTACTCGACACACACGATCCTCAAAAAATTATTTCTCGAACTGAGTTTCCGTTTCTTGTACCTGAAGAGTCGTATGAGCGTTACGGACTTGTATCAAATATCGTCTTTCCTACTGGTGCACGAATTGTGAGCGACAGATTAGAAATATATTATGGAGCTGCTGATACAGTTTGTGCAATGGCACAACTATCTCTTTCAGACTTACTTTCAAGCATGGATTCGGCAGAGCGAACGTCTTTTGTGCAACGCTCTCAAAATGAACCGATAGTAAAACCAATTCCTGAACATGCGTGGGAATCTGCGAGTGTTAGTAACGCAGCAGCGATCGATCTGAATGGTTCTGTGCACCTTTTATATCGTGGTACTGACGCACAGAACCATTCTTCGATTGGGTATGCGCGTCTTGCTGATGCACTGCATGTAGATGAGCGCCTTTCAGAACCAGTATATGAGCCGCGTGAAAATTTTGAGTCTCATGGCACCGAAGATCCAAGAATTACGCAAATCGATGACACTTTGTATCTTGCCTATACAGCTTTTGATGGCACTCGTGCGCGCGGTGCAGTTTCTTGGATTTCAAAAGAAAATTTCCTAGCACATACTTTTGACTGGTCTAAGCCGATAGCCATTACTCCTGAAGATGTAAACGACAAAGACTTGTGTATATTCCCAGAGCGCATAAATGGAAAGGCATTACTTATGCATCGTATAGATCCAAATATCTGCGCAGAAGCGTTCGACATGCCTCCGACTCACAGCACGACAAGTTGTACCGAAATAATGGGACCTCGCCCTGGGATGTGGGATGCAGAAAAAATTGGAGCCGCTGCACCGCCCATACGAGTTGAGGAAGGTTGGCTATGTATCTACCATGGCGTTGGTTCTGATTTTACCTACAGACTTGGCGCAGCTCTGCTTGATGCTGAAACCGCAACTACCGTACTTTCAAGAACAAGTGCCCCTATTTTAAGCCCAGAACTTCAGTGGGAAAAAGAAGGAGTTGTAAAAAATGTAATTTTCTCATGTGGTGCAGTGCTTCGAGGCGATACTCTTTTCATATACTACGGAGGAGCAGACACTGCGATAGGTGTTGCCACTATTTCAAAGAAAAAATTACTAGAGAAACTGCTTCCTAACATATGAATGAGGACTCATTTGCAAAATCTACAATACCTGAGCTTGTGATGTTTGATCTTGATTCTACTCTTGCAAAAAGCAAGCAGCCTATAGAACGTCACATGGCAATGCTTCTTGCTCGACTTTCTCATAAAACAAAAGTGGCAGTTATTTCTGGTGGGAAACTTGAGCAGCTTGAAATGCAGGTAGTGCATCAACTTCCTCCCTCAGCAATGCTGTCTAATTTCTTTCTTCTCCCAACGAGTGGTGGTGCGCTTTATACCTACGAAGAAGGAGAAGCTGTGTGTGTATACGAAGAGACACTCACTCTAGAAGAGGTCGATCGTATTGAGGAAGCAATTGAGCAGGCTGTCATGAGTTCAGGTGTTGTTGATTTAGACTCAGCGTCATATGGTGAACGTATTGAGCATCGAGGTTCGCAAGTGACTTTTTCTGCACTTGGCCAGCAAGCACCCCTAGAAAAAAAAGAGGTTTGGGATCCAGAAAACATAAAGCGACCAAAACTAAAAAGCGCAATTTCAGCACTTCTTCCAAACTACGATATAAAAATAGGAGGCTCTACCTCTATAGACATCACCAAGCACGGCATACATAAAGCATACGGCGTGAAAAAAATCTCTGAGTACCTGCACATACCGATTTCCTACATGCTGTATGTCGGTGATGCTCTGTATGCAGGAGGAAATGATGAAATTGTAAAGACTACAAATATAACCACCCACCAAGTAAAAAGCCCAGTAGATACAGAGACTGTTCTACAGGAACTTCTGAAAAAAGCTGCTGCCTCTAGTATTTCAAATTTACAAGCCTCGCTTAGTGAGTCTTTCAAAGGAGATAGCTCCGTAAGCGAGGATGAGTTGAAAAAATATAGTGTTGACACAAGTCTTTTTAGTAGAACTCCATCACTCGTCGTATACCCAAAAGACGC
>DAIDID010000028.1 GCA_027459545.1 Candidatus Parcubacteria bacterium
AGGAAAACAGTTCCAATAATTATGCCGATGTTATATAAAACCGGAGAAGTTGCAAAAAGCATAAATCTTCGCTCGAGCTGAGTTACACTCGTGAGAATCCCCGAAAGACCAAGCAGAATTGGCTGAATCAGCAATATGCGCTCGAGAAGCACAAAGTCTGCAGCATGTATGGAGTGTCTAAAGGTCGGGTAAATAATGAAAAGCAACTGCGGAGCAAATAGTGCAAGCACTCCACACATAATCCCTCCTCCTATAAGGAGAAAAGATGTGGTTTGAGAAAGCAATTCTCGAGCATGCACAGCATCAAGATCAGCGATCTTAGGAATTAATACATATGCGGAAACGAGTGACGCTACCAGTGCAAAGACTACGTTTGGTATGTTGAACGCTGCATAGTACATATCGAGTACTTCTCCAGCACCAAAAGTATGTGCAAAAGTATGATCGCGTACAAGTGCGAGAATTTGCGAAACAAGCGTAAGTGCTGCAAGTAAATACGCAGCCTGATGTAGCCCTCGTATTGGAGCCGTGAGTTTGTTAAGAATTTCTCGAACCATTGAGAGCTAATGACTTGTAGTTTGTGTTGTAGTACCTACAGAGTTAACTGGTGCATTTTGACTTCCTGGTTGAGGAATTCCAAGAGCGCCAAGTGACGATGCGGGGAATGGATTCTTTCCAGCTTGAAGGGCTGTAATGTCTGAAGCTACTGCTTGTGCATTTGCTTTTGAGTAAGCGGCTACTGTTTGAAGTTCTGTAATTGCTTGAGGGTACTGATTTTGAAGCGCATATATTACACCAAGGAAGAAGTGCGCATTTGCGTACGAAGGATTAAGAGCTATTGCTTGTGTGAGGGCTTGTATGGCTGCGGTGTTGTTGCCATTTGCCGACTGAAGAAGTCCTACTTCGTAAAGAATAGTTGGATCATTTGGTGAGAAGTATTCTGCAGATTCCGCTGCTTGAAGTGCTTCTGCTGCATTTCCCTGCTGAGCTTCAAGCTGAGCAAGTGCGAAGATTGCTTGAATATAGTCTTGCTTAAGCGAAATCGCTTGATTTAGATCTGCAATCGCTGTAGTTGGGTTTTTGTGAACGATTTCAAGCTGCGCGAGTGTGTATTCAAGAGTTGGGTCTGTTGGATCAAGGGCTACTGCGTGAGTATATGCATCTTTTGCATTTTGATATGCTCCATCAATATTTAGAGGAACGACCGTTTGATATACCGATCCAAGCACAACCCAGTTTTGATAATTATTTGGACCGAGCTTTGTAGCTTCAAGTGCTGCCTGAATACTTTGAGAGAGTGCTGCTTGGAATTGCTGTTGGGCTTGTGCTGGTGCAAGAGAGGTATTTCCAGCAATAGCATTCATATTTGCGATTCCAATTAGCGCTTGGAGCTGATATGTACGATCAACCGGTGCAAACGTAAGTGAATTGACCACTGCTGTTTCTGCTGCTGAAAGAGCGTTATTACTAAGGTCATTTGACGCTACTGCGTATTCATAATCCGCAAGATATCTTTCAACTACAACATACGCAGCAACAACAGAACCAAGCAGAAGAAGAGTAAGCGCAAAGACAATAAGGANACCGACACGAGGATTTCTCGCGAAGATAATTCCCCACTCTTGTCTAAGGCCAGCATATCGAAGTGTCGAGATAAAAAGCCCGGCCAGCACAAATCCCGCAATGAGCACAACAGGTCCAGGCACAGCAAATACCATGAGTGTAAAGACATACAAAGCACCGCTAAAAGAAGCAATTGAGACATAGCGAACATATGAGTCTACAGGAGTCCTGAAGAGCAGTGCTCGTAACCCTATAAATATAAATAACCCCAGAAATGCAACCCAAGCAAGTACTCCGAGTAGTCCCTCCGTAACAAACGACGTAGGAATAATACCAATTCCTGAAGTGAAATCTGCATTCCAAAAAACGGTGTTATTTAGTGATCGGTCGCGGAACTTAAGCCACTGCTGTCCAAATGTATTTGGACCTGAACCAAATATAGGAGAAGAAGCGTATGTATGGCTGCCAATTGCGAAGGTTGACTGCCATGATGGACGAACATCAAGAACATTTGTATGAGCTGTGGTCGTAACTATATTTCCTAAGCTTGTTCCTCCAATAATAAAAATGAGTGCAATTATTAACGTAATGAGTGGCGCGACAAGTGAGTGAAGCTCGTGTACTTCAGCTTCATGATCATTTTCTAATGACACAATAGTAGCGACACCGTCTAAATCACTTTCGTCGACGGTTACGCGTCTGCGGAGAATTGCTTCGATGAAGAGGGCGAGCGAAGCGAGCCCTACTAGAACCCATACAACGGTTGAGTTTACAACCGTAAGGACTACGAGCCCGACAACACCAATAACCCAGAGAGCTACATGCTTCCATCCTTTGAAAGACATGAACCGAATAGCCAAAAGAGTAAGAATCATACCAAGCCCCACAAACATTCCTAGGTCTACAAATGAACCGATGAGATTTGACGAAGCAGAAACAGTATTCGGAATTATTTGTCCGAGAAGCAAGAACGCTATTTGTGATACAAGCACGACAGCAAATACAACAGCGGCAATTGAGAAAAATACTTTATAGTGTGGTATCCGTCGAAAGGCGAGCGCTGTAAGTGTTGCAATGAGCGCTAGCAAAAGCGCAAATCCAAACGTATCTGACTCAAGCTCAGTACCAAAGAAAGAAGCAGCTATTCCTGCTCCAGAAAAAAGAGTCGAAAGCGCGTATGCAAGCGGAATAAGCCAAAGCGCACCAACAAGCTGCATTGGCGGCACAATCACATTTCCTCGAGTTAAACGAGCGAGTATGTAGAAAATTAGAGCTACTAAGCCACCAATAGCGAGCAGACATATTTTCGTATACAGAAACGGACTCGTGCTTGTAGGAATTAGAGCAATTGTTGCCAGCCCTGCAGATATAGTAAGAATCCATATTGCTGAAACATCAAAAGAAAATCCTTGTGGACTGCGTGGGCGAGCTACTGGCATTGGTGATTTTGAATCCATGTGATGAATGTATAAAATGCTGATAAGTATTCTTTTAGTATAACTCACGCGACACGTTCAAAGTATACCAACGAGGTGAATAAGTCCGTTTGAAAAAAAGCAAATCAAAAACCCTGCCATATGGCAGGGTTTTTGAAGTTTTCGGACCGATTCGATAAGCCGAATTCTGTTTGGACGACGTAGGAAACAGTTCCTACTACCACCAAGACGACCATTTATCTGGGACGTATGTTGCCACACGCCTCGAGCGGCACTCTGGTACACCAGCACGGCCTTGCACCGGGATAAGGATTTAGCCGTTTCACTTCTCTAGTTTCCTAGAGAACTCGTCTCTGTTCGCACCTCGCGCCTCACGGCGGACGGGCATTACCCGCTACCTTTCTGCGCGCGGAGCAAAGCTCCGCGCGCCGGTGTTCGGACTTTCCTCTATCGATAAAACGACAGCGGTCGTCTGAATCGGTCCAACAAAATTATGACATACTTTTACAAAAAAATACAGCTTTTCTAATTCTCTTTAAATCTCGCAGGTTCCAGATACGCACGCGAGCTCTTTTTTCATTTCTGTTTCATCAGTACGCTCATACGCATATAGTTTTCCGTAGTCTATATGCTGAAATCGCTTTGTCATTTCTTCATACTGAGCTTTAGTAATTTCCTCATAGGGAGCTAGCTGATATACGTGATTTGATCGTGGAAGGAACGAAAGTCCTCCTACTATATCCCAATTTTCGTATACCCAATTCGCTACCTTAATCCACTCATCTTCACCTACAGAAATCGTAACGGATGGATTGTGCTCAGTAAAGTGCTCTTTCACCAGCTTCCAGTGTTCAAGCTGGTCAAGCGCAGTTAAGTCATCCTTGCTAATTGCGCCATCCGGAGATTTTACTGGGAACTCAAGCACAAATGTACTAGCATCTTCTTCAGTCTGACCAACTTCAGGATGATACGGCACTCCTTGGTCACGAAGCATTTTAAAGAGTGAATCAGTCGCACTAATTCGAATACGTCGTATGTAGTATGGTGCGTGACGAGGATGCATTCCAGAAGCAACACCAAGCGTTTGAGAAACAGTGCCTGATGGCTTTACACAGGTGATAGCTGTTGACTGATTTATTCCAAATCGTTCCGCGTACTTTTTATTTACTTTTATAGTTTCTGCTCTCATTGCTTCAAGCACATCTGCATCGCGAACAACCGAGCTATCCCACTGTCCAGTAATTGACACTCCGAGTAGTCTTTCTTCTTCACAATTTTTTACCCACTCTTTAGAAAGATAGCCTAAGTTGGAAAGACTAGACTGGTAGGTACCAAGAATAGTTGCAAGACGTGCCTTCTCAAGCAGTGTTTCTTTGGTGTCGTCTGCGCGTGCAACAACTTCAGTAAGGTTACAAAACTGTTTTGATTTAAGGATAATTTCTCCGCAAGGATTTGTTCCTGCAGGACCAACGACACGACCACCTTGCACATATCCACTATTCTTCCAAAATTCAACACGACGTTTAGGAAGCTGAGTGATGAGTCCACCACGGTTGAAAATTCCACGCTCTCCTGCCTTACTCTTTACGAGTGCTACCCACTCGTCCATAAATTCTTCGTTTGTTGGCTTTTCGTTATAGACTGCAGAGTTATTTGCAAGAGCGCGTTGTGGCTCAGTCATCCAAAACTGCCCTTTCTTTGCATCTCGAACGAGCTCATCATCAAGATCAGAAAGTGAAATCATTGCGCTGCGACGAACTCCTCCTGAAACCACGCAGTCACCAATTTTACAAATCAGATCGTGCGCATCTATATTGCGCAAGCGGCGTCCCTGTCGAGCGAGTACGCGTTCACGCGCAAATGCAAGAAGGCTAATGAGCGGAGCTGGGCCCGAAGCCTTTCCTCCCATAGTTGCGAGGCGAGCTCCTGCTGGACGAATGAGTGAGAAATCAAAATCAATATCTTTTCCGTTGTACCAAGTTTTAAGTCCAAGAGTGAGAGCATCGCACCATCCTTCTTTCGAATCCGGTACAACAAATGTCGAAAGTTTTTCTCCAGTTTGATACGCAATTTGTGGAAGAGCTTGAATATTTGCACTCTCAACTGAATATCCTGCTCCAGTACCACACATAGAGATATACATAATCTCAGCAAAGTCTTCAATTTTCGAGGGAGCAATATAGGAGCAATTGTATGCAGTAACATTTGAACGGCGTGCTGCATCTCCTGCAAACTGCATAAGGCGCATTGATGGCATTACTTTTTGTGAAAGAATTCCTTCTCGGAGCTCTGCGTATTCTTTGTCTGTGAGTTTCTTACCGAGATTTTCACGCATAAAATTTATATACCGATCCACCGTTTCTATCCATGTCTCTCTGCGTCCTTGTTCTGGAAGCCACTTTGCATAGGTGCGAAGATACACAAATTCCCCAAGCGAATTTCCATTAAAGTATTTTTTACTTTCTTCTGCGAGCTTGCGAACGTCCTCAGGAATTTCAACTTGCTCTGCTCGAAGCTGATTGCGCTTATCTCGATACAAAATATACGCCTTTGCTGTCTCAGTATAGTCATTTAGCATGAGCTGCTTTTCTACAGCATCTTGAATTCCTTCAACAGTTGGCAGGAAGTTTTTGTATTTTTTAGCAAAGCGTGCGAGCTCGCCAGCTACTTGGTGAGCTACGAGCATTGCATCTTCTTCTGTCCCCTCTCCTGACGCAATCATTGACTTATGTATAGCCGCAACTATTTTTTCAAATGAAAATGGTGCAATTCTTCCATCTCTTTTTTCAATCTGCGCAATAACATCTCGGTATCGTTTTGTTTCGTTCGATTCCTGTTTTTTTGCAGGTGCTAAAACTAGCTTTTGAGCTTTTGAATTTCCAGACTTTGTGGCGGTACGTGCTGGCGCAAGCACTGCTGATTTAGAAGACTTAGGCATACTTTAAATTGCGGCTAAAATTTATAATAGACGCCAAAGAAAGTGAGGGGTGAGTTGGCGTTCTTTCCATTCTACTCCTTATGATTAAAATTGCTGCTGTGGATAGATGACACTCTAAAATTTATTTCTCAGTTGGCAAGTACGCTCAGAGGAAGCTGCACTTGCGTACCCACATGCCAGCCCTTTTCTCTTGCAAATCCTGCTCGAGTCTCAAGGACATACCGTATAGCATACGGTGGATAAAAGACACCAGGATACGTAGCAGGAGAAACAGAGTCATTTATTGCTGCGATCGTGCCATTACCCGTAAGCCATATCATATCTATAGAAGTAAGCATATCTTTCATCCAAAAACCGTACATTCCGTCCTTAGGAAAAACAAAAAGCATTCCATAGTTATCTGGTATTAC
>DAIDID010000029.1 GCA_027459545.1 Candidatus Parcubacteria bacterium
GGGGGGACGACGGCTGTGTGCTCGGCACACCCGCTCGTGGTCGAGGCGGCCATGAGAGAGGCCCTCGGCCGAGACGGCTCGGTCCTGATCGAGGCGACCTGCAACCAGGTCAACCAGTACGGCGGCTACAGCGGCATGCTGCCCTCCGATTTCGTGGACTTCGTGCATGCCATAGCCGGGCGGTGCGGCTCCCATATTGTCACAGTACCAATTTTTGAACTGCCGTTATTTGAACTCACTGTCGCAAAAGCAAGAAGACCAGCGAGCCCTAAAAATGCAAAAACTGAAATTAGTATGAGTTCAAAGGGACTTCGTTTTAAAATATCCATAAGAGTATGTACGCAGCTCCGTTACGGTGCTGTAAATACGATAGCATAGTGATGGGGGCCTGCACGAAAATCTTTTGCTTTATAAAAACCACCGTGGATAAATAGTTCTTCTGCTTGATGTTCTGTCACTACATGATGTGGTGCTGGACCCATACCACCATATGCTCCTGCCCAATCCACAACGAGCAGTTTTCCTCCACTTTTTATAATGCGCTTTATTTCTGCAACGGCATCTTCCTTATGCTCAAGTTGAAAAAGAATATTTGAAATAATCACCGCGTCCATCGACTGATCACGGAGTTTGGTGCCTCCTTTTTTTTCAACATTTCCCCAAATAGTTTCGATGTTGTTTTTTCCTGCTCGATGTCCTGAATCCTTAAGATGCTTTAGAATATCTTCTTGCACATCGACGGCGTACACGCGGCCACTATTTCCAACGCTCGCTGCTGCAGCGAGCGTATAGTGGCCGCTCCCTGCTCCGAGATCAGCAACCTTCATGCCATCACGTAGTCCCATTTGAAGAATATTTGATCTCGGCTCGCTAAAGTTCATACGGGTGGATTAGTCTAAATCAGATGAAAGTGAAGCTACTCCGTCTTTACTAATTAAAATCGAAACTGGATATCCTCCTGGAATTGTAATGTTGACACTCAGCTCGGCGTTATTTCGCTCCTCTAGCGTTCTGTCTGTATCATAGGGAATTTTACGATCGGAATCTGGTAGTGCATTAAAATTTTTTATGCTTTCTTGCAAATTTTCCAACGAAGGACTTAGACTAAATATTTTCTCAAATGCATTGAATCCACTTTCTGGGAGTTTTTTGAGTTCAGCGAAAACTTTTTCACGCTGTGCGTCCTCAGTATGTTCTGGAAGTTGTGGTTGTGATGGCGAAGTAGGAAATGTATCAAGGCTCATATATAAATAACCCTAACTAATAACCCTTTTAGTATAGCAGAAACTTCTAGCTACGATGCTGGATATGCTTCTTTAAAGGCCTTAATAAAGTTTTCAGATAAAGAGCGTATAATCGCATCATTTGGTGAGTCTTCATTATATTCAAAAAAAATACTTTTTAGTAAAGCAAACGCTTGTGCTCGATGCGTTCCAGAATTTTCTACAACATGCACTTTTCTAGCAAGCACTTCATCTTGAAGCTCAAGTAAGATACTGCCTTCCAGACCCATTTCAATAAACTCTTCAATTTTTTCTTCAAATGCAATTTCCGCAAGTCTTAATCTCCCCTCTTTTTCTTCTTCTTTGATTCTCTCTTCTTCCTCTTTTGAGCGATTGTCATTTGCTGCTCGCGTAAATTGTATTGGTGGAGTAGGTCTTTCATTCATACGTGCAGAAATGAATTTATTTTAAAATCTATAAAGCTACCATTGAAGCAATACTGTCGCCTTCTCGCATTTTCATTATTCGTACGCCCTGTGTTGCGCGAGAGAGGGATGGAATACTTGTGGCTGGAACACGTATAACTTGGCCTTTCTTTGAAATAACAACAATCTCTTCTTCCTTCATCTCCTCACCTACAAGGACTTTTGCACCGATTATTTCACCTGTCTTTGTGGTGACTTCTGCTGTTTTCATACCTGATCCACCACGACCCTGTATCTTATATTCTTCCATTGAAGTCTGCTTGCCATAGCCATTTGCCATAATTACAAGCAGTGATGCGTGCTTATCGTTTCCTGAAATAACTTCGGAAGACACTACTCTATCTCCTTTTTTAACCGTCATACCGCGTACTCCCGCAGCAGCGCGTCCCATCGCGCGAGTTTCAGCTTCCTCAAATCGAATCGACTGTCCTTTTGCCGTAACTATCGAAATACTATCTCCTTCAGACGCAAGATGTGCTGCCACGAGCTTATCTCCGCCCTTAAGACTTATTGCAAGAATTCCCGAACGTCGCACATCGGCGAAGTTTTTAGCCTCAACTTTTTTTACTACTCCTTCAGTTGTGACAAAGAAAACTGATTGCGCATCTTTTGCTGCGCCTTTTGGTACTGCCAACACGCTTGTTACTTTTTCTTCTGAAGCAAGTGGTAAGAAATTCATAATTGACTTCCCTTTTGTGGCACGACGTCCTTCTGGAAGTTCATACATTTTCATTTGGTACGCTTTACCGAAATCCGTAAAAAAGAGTAAGTCAGAATGCGCGGATGCCTTGAGGAAGTGAGTAACTACATCTTCTTCCTTTGTAGACATATCAATAACGCCAACTCCTCCGCGCTTTTGGACTTTGTATTCATCGGGATTCGTACGCTTCACATATCCACCTGCAGTAAGCACAAGAACTGACTCGTCATCAGGTACGAGATCTTCTACTGAAATATTTTTTACTCCGCCTTTTACAATTTTCGTGCGACGATCATCTCCAAACTTCTCACCAACTGCTATAAGTTCTTCACGAACCACTTTTAAAATACTCTTATCGGTAGCAAGAATTTTTTTAAGCGCAGTGATAAGCGCCTGTATTTCTGCAAGTTCGTCTTCAATTTTTTTACGCTCAAGACCAGCGAGTGTTTGAAGGCGCATTGCGAGAATTGCTGCTGTTTGAATTTGCGTAAATGCAAATTTTTTCATGAGTGCAGCGCTTGCAGTTGGAACATCTTTTGATGCGCGGATAATCTTTATGACTTCATCTATATGATCGAGTGCTTTTGAAAGACCAAGAAGCACGTGTTCGCGCTCTTCTGCTTTTCGCAATTCGTACTCAGTACGACGCTTCACGACTATTCGGCGGTGCTTTATAAATTCTTCAAGAATTCCCTTAAGTGAGAGCGTTTGTGGTACTCCATCTACAAGCGCAAGCATGTTGTAGTGAAAGGTACTTTCAAGCTCAGTGTGCTTATAGAGATTATTGAGCACAGCTTGCGGATGCGCTGTGCCTTTGAGCTCAACTACTACCCGTATATCTTCGGCTGACTCATCGCGCAAATCCTTTATACCTTCGAGTTTTTTATCTCGCACTAAATCCGCAATACGTGTAATTAAATCCGCCTTGTTTACACGGTACGGAATTGACGTAATGATGATCGACGTTCCCTTTTTTTCTTCAACAATTTCTGCGTTACCTCGCACTACAACACCTCCTCGTCCACTTGTGTACGCTTGCTTTATATCTGCTTGATTAAAAGTGGAAAATCAGGACCCTTTACAAACTCTAGCAAATCATCAGTAGTAGCATCTGGATTATCTATGAGGTGTGCAGTTGCTCCAACCACTTCCCTCAAATTATGCGTAGGGATATTGGTTGCCATACCAACGGCGATGCCAAGCGCGCCATTTAAAAGCAAATTTGGCACTGCAGCTGGAAGCACTGTTGGCTCTTGTTTAGACGCATCAAAGTTTGGAACCCATTCAACGGTGTCTTTTTCCAAGTCTCGAAGCATTTCTTCTGAAATGCGCGACATCTTTGCTTCAGTATAGCGATATGCTGCAGGTGGATCACCATCTACTGAGCCAAAATTACCTTGCCCCTGCACTAGTAGATAGCGCGTAGAAAAATCCTGAGCGAGACGTACCATTGCGTCATATACCGATGTATCTCCGTGCGGATGATACGATCCCAGCACTTCTCCCACTACCGTTGCAGATTTCCTATACTTAGCAGTTGGAGTAAGTCCCGTTTGACGCATTGCATATAAAATTCTTCGGTGGACGGGCTTGAGTCCATCGCGCACATCAGGTAATGCACGAGAAGTGATGACCGACATCGCATAATCAAGATACGAAGAACGCATTTCTCCAGTTATTGACTGGTCGATTATATTTATGTGCGGAACTGCATCAGGATTTACTGCGTCTTTGTCTTTCTGTGTTGTTTTTGCCATATAAAAATACTAAAAAGGAATTACAGTTTGCTCGGTCGTTGTTGCTGTATCTGAAGCAGGAATCGCATCTTCTACCTGAAGAGCAGCGGGTGCTGGAGGCGCAGTTGATATACCAACTGCTGCAAGTAGTTTTGAAAATGTCGACTGTTGTGGAATAGCACCAAAAGCATTTGAGGCGCCTGCACCTGCGATGTTTGTAGCAGTATCACTACTACCTAAAGATGAATCAGCTACCGCTCCGTTTCCAACAGTACTTTCTGGAAATCCTAGAGAGAGCGTTCCTGAAAAAAGTAATCCGAAGAACCACACTGCAGTTATAGCTCCCGTTATGCCAGTAGCTGTCCCAAGCGCAATGCGTTTACGAATGTGCTCTGGTTTTGATTGAAGTCGCTCAATAAAATTTCTCATATCTATTTTAGTGACTCTTATCTATGGTGTAATAACTATGATAGCACCATCTTTATCTTGTGTGTCTTTCTTTTTTATAGTGAGCTTATCGACTGTCTCAGATGCACCTCCTTCCTCCTTTATATAGTGTTCAAGTGCGCCTTTTTCACCCATACCACTCCAGTGCATAGGAATTACTATTTTTGGCTCTAAAATTGTAGCAAGCTTTGCAGCACCCGCAGCATCTAGAACTCCGTTCCCTCCAACTGGCACAAAAAGGACGTCAATGTCATCAATTGCTTCTCGTGCCTCAAGTGAAAGCGCTGGTTCAGCAAGAGCACCTAAATGCACGAGTGTCATTCCTTCGAGCTTTACCGCATATACTGTATTTGTAGCTTCTAACTGACCTTTTGAAAGACCATACTCACTTTTTGTAAGAAAGCCCTGTACAGTTACTCCTCCTTTTTCATATTCTCCAGGACCAGATATTACAAACACCTCTTTACCAGCAGAAGAAACTTCAGCAGCGCCATTCATATCTGGGTGATTTCTTGAAATAAGCGCTATGTCCGAACCGAAGCGAACTGGAGAAAGTGAAGTAGCTCCAGACTGAGATGAGGCTTTTGAGATAGGATCAAATACTAGTGTAAGATCACCAAAAGACACTTTAAAGCACTGCCCACCATGATGCGTTATTACCATGAGCTAATTATAACGCATGTGAGGAAGCTTCGCGAGCAAACTCGCTTAGTATGCTTTTGTATTTCAGTTGACATTGATCAAAGCTCAGTGCTAATATTTTCACAACTCGCATAATAGCAGGGATATACAATGACGAATGAACCTTTCCAACAGCAAGTTGGATGGTGGCCTCAAATTTCGAGGAGAGTTCCTGAACAACAAAATCAGGGGATTCGTGAAAAAATTGAGGACGCTAGCGCCGCAAACGATGACGCACCAAAGGAGGTGCCTAAAATCGTGAACTCGGAGGGCTGATACGGGGCGAGCGTACGCTCGCCCCGCGAATCCATTTGTCTTTTTATTTTCCCTTGCTACTTTACGAGCTAGACTTTTTCGTATCTGTTCTTTTAAAAATCCGCCTAAATACTAGGTGGATTTTGCGTATTATAGTGATTTTGATTTTTCTATGCTTTGTGCTACATTTTTACTGTTCTAAGTGGGAGATATTAGCAGCGTGCGGGCTATCCCTTATTTACAAATCACCCTTTTAAAAGTTATGTGGGTGTTTTATTGAAATAAGTACCCGACGCACAAATCCCCTTACATTCTGTTTAGTATTATGTCTGAAGAAATAAAGGCACCAGCCGTAGTTGTACCAGCGTTTGTGGTTGATGCAAATCACCCAATGGCACATCTTGCCGAACAAGTAGCAACACCACCTGGTATTGGAGATATTGTTGAAGGAACCATTATTGAGCTTATTCGTGGGCGTCTGTATGTAGACTTGCCACCGTTTGGTACTGGAATCATTTATGGGCGAGAGTATCTCAACGCCGCAGATATACTTCGAAAGTCAAATCCTGGTGACCACATCACGGCAAAAGTTGTAGATGCGTCTGGTCTTGATGGATACATTGAGCTTTCGCTTAAAGAAGCACGGCAAGCGGCTATCTGGAGCGAAGCTGAGCTCGCTATTCTTTCAGGTACTGTGTACAACCTCACCGTCGAGGAAGCAAATAAAGGAGGTCTTATTCTTACTTGGCAAGGTATTCAGGGATTTCTTCCTGCCTCACAGCTTTCTAAAGAAAATTATCCGCGCGTAC